>JAAZLX010000003.1 GCA_012799095.1 Tissierellia bacterium | reverse complement strand
TACCCTTCCGGGATCAGTCCGAGCTGCTTCATGATTTTCGCTCCGTAGACTGAACTGACGATACCGCCCAATTGATCAGACGCACCGCGCCCGCCGATCTCTTCATCCGTCTCGTAACCTTCATAGGGGTCAAATGTCCAGTTGGTGATCTCACCGATGCCGACGGTATCGATATGAGCATCAAAGGCGATGATTTTTTCGCCTGTGCCGACATAACCCAGTACATTGCCTTGGGGGTCGACCTGAATATCGTCAAATCCAACTTGTTCCATTTCTTTGACGATCCGCTCGATGACGCCGGCCTCTTGAGCGCTTTCGCCCGGAATCGCAATCAGGTCTCGCAAAAATGCGCTCATATCATCCCGGTAATTTTCCGCCGTTTGTTTAATCAGTGCATAATCCATCATTCCTCCTACAGTTCAATGCTTATGCCCTGGCGGACGATTTGATCATAACGCTCAGGGTCGGTATCGCCTTCTGTGTTGACAAATAAGATGCGAGACTGCTCATCGATCTCCAACAATTGTTTTAAATCTTTCAGTGCCGGATCTGTCATAATGGCGACAAAGGCGGCAAAACCTGCCACACCCGATTCACCACTGATGATCTGATCGTCTCCCTTTAATGGAGCGCCCAGCAATCTCATGCCGGCTTCAGCAGTTTTATCATCGACCACCATGAAGACATCGGTGTATGTTTTTAGTATTTCCCAGCTGACGGAATTCGGCTCACCGCAGGCCAGCCCGGCCATGATGGTCTTCATTTCACCCTCAACATGGGTGACTTGTTTGTTCTTGGCTGATAAGAAAAGACATTCACAGTGCTCTGCCTCTACTACGATCATCTTTGGACGGTTTTCGGGATATTTCAGAGCAAAGGCTCCTACCATGCTTCCGGCAAAGCTGCCGACTCCGGCCTGAGCAAAGATGTGGCTGGGAGGTTGAGGCATCTGCTCCATGATCTCATCTGCGATCGTGCCATAACCCTGCATGATCCAGGAGGGGATATCTTCATAACCTTCCCAGGCGGTGTCTTGTACCATCACTCCGTTGCTATCTGCCTGCGACTGTTCGTAAGCCAGACGGACACAGGCGTCATAGTTCATGTCCTCGATCGTGACTTCGGCATTTTCCCGTGCGATCGCATCAGCCCGATAGGCGGTCGAACCCCAGGGCATCCGGACGACGGATCGCTGGCCTAATTGATTGGCCGCCCAGGCGACACCGCGACCATGATTGCCATCCGTAGCCGTGTAGAAAGTGGTTGGTTGAAAATTGTTTTTAAAGTCATCAGAGGTCAAATAATCATAGCTGATCTGTTCGATCGGCTTGTGTAAACGATCGGCAATGTATTGACCGATAGCATATGCTCCGCCCAGGACTTTAAAGGCATTGAGTCCGAAACGATAAGACTCGTCTTTGACCTTGATGTCAGCCACACCCAATCGTTGTGCCATGTGGGGCAATGATACCAGCGGGGTTGGCTGATACATAGGGAAGGTCTGATGAAAATGACGGACCTGTTTGAGTTGATCATGTTTCATCAAGTCAAGGTAAGGGCTGTCAGAGGGAGACATCGTGTTTTGGATCCATTTCGGGGTTGCCATTTTCTTACTCCTGATGTTTGTTGACATTGGTATAGTTGTAGATCGTATATTTGGAAATGCCGAAGTGCTGAGCCACCCGGTCAGCTGATTTGGTTACCAGAAAAGCCCCTCGATCATTCAGAAAGTCGATTGCTTTCATTTTGTCCTCTTTTTTCATTTCAGACACCGGTTTGCCGACCAATTCGACCGATTTTTCGATCAAGTTGTCGAGTAATTGGTTGATATTTTGAGGTATTTTTTCCTGGGCCTCTCCCGGTTCACTTTGTACGATCGATTGAATCGCTTTGTCAACTTGCAAAATTTGTGTGATATCAAAATTGATTCCGAAGATGCCGATGATGTTTTGATCTTCATCGCGTAGAAAAACAGTCGAAGATTTGAGTGTTCTACCGTCTTTGGTCACAGTACGGTAGCCAAGATGATCAGTAATAGAAGATTTTAGATGTTTCAGAGTATCGATGACGACCTGAGACGGGCCATCGCCTATCTGTCTGCCGGTGACATGACCGTTGACGATCACTTGGATCGACTGATCGATGGAGGATTGAGTCAGGTCGTGGTAGACGACTTCGCACTGGGATCCAAATTGGACGGCCAGAGCCAGTGCAATTTGTTCGATCGTTGCTAAATTCATCATGGCCTCCTTTGGCTTCATATTACCAAATATTTTGTAAATCAACAAGATGTATTGTAAAAAAATTTTAATCAGGTTAAAATATAGGTATAACTTTAGTATTTTCATAACAGGCTTATTGCCGATTCACAGGAGGATAAGATGATCATCCGGAATGCCAGGATTCTTACCCATGACGCGAACGGACGCTTTCTCGATAATGGCTTTATTCAAATTTCCAACGGTCACATCGTAAAGATGGGACTGGGAGAAGGTCCGGCTGATGACGATGTCGTCGATGCCGGGGGCAAATGGATGCTTCCAGGCCTGATCAATCTACATAATCATATTTATTCCGCCCTGTCTCGGGGTGTCTCACTTCCTCAATATAGTCCGACAAATTTTATTGAAATCCTGGAAGGCATGTGGTGGAACCTGGACCAGAAACTGACCAAAGAACTTGTTTCGCTCAGCGCTCGCGGGACTTATTATGAATGCATCAAAAATGGGGTCACGACAATTTTTGATCATCATGCTTCCTTTGCCACCATCAAAGGTTCACTGCGCGCCATAGCCGATGAAAGCCGGGCGGCCGGGATCCGCAGCAGTCTTTGTTTTGAACTGACCGATCGCTATGGTCAGGAAAAATCCCGGCTGGCGTTGGAAGAAAATTTAGAATTTATCGAAGAAGTCCGCCAAGATGGTCGAGATGACCTGCGGGCTCTTTTTGGTCTTCATGCAGCATTTACCTTGTCGGATGACACCCTGGAGACGGTTGCTAATAAACTATCACCGGGGGTGGGGACCCATTTTCATTTGTCAGAAGGCGTAGAGGATGAACTGGCAGCCAAACAGCTCAACACGTCACCTCTCAAACGATTAGTCAAGTTTGGCCTGGTACGGCCAAATTCCCTGGCCATTCACGGGATCCATCTGGGTGAAGATGACTTTGCTTTGTTAAAACAAACCGGATCGGCGCTGATCCACAATCCGCAGTCCAATATGTCAAATGCAGTTGGCTATTGTCCGGTAAGTAAGTTTCTCGACCATGGCATTCGCGTCGGTCTGGGAACGGATGGTTATACTCAGGACATGATCGAGACTGCCAGGATCGCTTCGCTCATGATGCGTCACCAGCACGGTGATCCTCAAACCGGCTGGGTCGAACCGTATCAAATGCTCCTTCAAACCAATCCGGAGCTGGCCGGAGAACACTTCGGGCTCAAGCTGGGACGACTTGAAGTGGGAGCAGCAGCCGATTTGATCCTGCTCGACTATGTTCCATTTACGCCGCTTCACGGCGATAATCTATATTCTCATTTGCATTTTGGGATGAATGGGGCCATGGTGAGTGATACCATGGCACGCGGCAAATGGTTGATGCGTGATCGTAAGGTTTTGACGATCGACCAAGAACGCCTGGTGGCGGATGCAACAGCCAAAGCCAAAGACCTTTGGAAGGAGATGAGTCAATGAATGAACGTATGTATCCGATCGGTTTTCGTCAGCTGGTAGAGACCGGCTTAAAAGACGGCTTTGGGATCGATCGTCCGATCGCTTTACAGCGAGAGCCTTTGAATTACCTTGGACACAAACTTGAAACCGGTCTTGGCATTGCTGCCGGGCCGCAGACTCAACTGGCCCAGAACCTGATAGCCGGGTACCTGGCCGGAGCACGTTTCTTTGAATTAAAAACGGTCCAGACACTCGATGGCGAAGACCTCCCGGTATCCAAGCCATGTATTGACGCCCGTGATGAAGCGTATAATGTCGAATGGTCGACTGAGCTCCGGGTGGAAGATGCCATGTGCGAGTACATCAAAGCCTGGGTCGCGATACATATTCTAGCAGTTGAATTAGGGCTGGGAGATCCCAATGCCTTTGTCTTCAATATGTCTGTCGGCTATAACTATGAAGGGATTACTTCTGAAAAAATCGATAATTTTCTCAACGGTTTGATCGACGCCTCCGGCACGGACTGCTTCAAACATTGTATAGCCGAAGCCAGAGCGATGCTGCCTCAGTTTTCCAACGTGACAGAAGCGGACATAGACGCCATCCCGGAAAATATTTGCTCGAGCATTGCACTATCGACCATGCATGGAGCCAAGCCGGAAGAGATCGAGCAGATCGCATCACATTTACTGAAAGAAAAGAAACTTTCAACCTATGTCAAGTGTAACCCGACCCTGCTGGGGGAGGAAACAGTCGTGCATCTCCTCAAGGGCTTGGGTTTTGAGCATCTGCAGTACGATCCGGATCATTTTAACAATGACTTGAAACTAGACGATGCCCAGGTTATGTTTGAGCGACTGCTCGATGTGGCTCAGGCAGAGGGAGTTCACTTCGGCGTTAAATTAACCAATACCTTTCCGGTGATAAACAGCGACGATATCCTGGAAGGCGATGAGAAGTATTTGTCCGGCAAAGCCCTATATCCCTTAAGTTTGTCGGTGGCAATTCTGCTTAATGACTTATTCCGGGGCCGTTTGCCGATGTCGTATTCCGGAGGAGCTGACGCCTTATCGATCAATCAATTGTTTGACTGCGGTATCTGGCCCGTTACCGTCTGTACCACGCTTCTCAAAAGCGGAGGTTATTATCGGTTGAGTCAAATGGCGGAGCATTTGCCCACTCAGGTCAAACCATTGGACAGTGATAAGATGAAACAGCTGCTGGATGATGTGTTCAGCAATCCGGCGTATGCTGCCCGCCCCGAAGTCAAAAAATCACCGCTGAAAGTACCGCTTCATCAATGCGGTATCGCCCCCTGTCAGGATCGTTGTCCGATCCATCAGGATGTCGATGGCTATCTCGAACAGATGGTGTTAGGAAATTATGCTCGGGCGTTTGATATCATCTTGAAAGACAATGCGCTTGCCGCTATCACGGGAGATTGTTGTTATGCTTATTGTGAATCGAGCTGTCGCCGAAATCATTATGATCAGCCCCTGCAGATCCGGGCGGCCAAAGCATTTATCACAAACAAAGCCCATAACGATTATCTCAGTCGTTTAGTCCGACCGGAACAAAATGGGCAAACCGTGGCAATCGTCGGTGCCGGAGCGGCCGGTCTGGCAGCCGCCTGGTACTTTGCTCAAGTCGGCTATCAGGTCGATGTGTATGAGGCGACAGAACAGGTCGGCGGTATCCTGCCGTATGTTGTTCAGAGCCTGAAAACTGACCGTTCCCCGATCGACATGGACCTGGAACGAATACAAGCCATCGGCGTCAGATTTCATATGAATCATCCGGTCCGGGATTTAAATGATCTGGAAGGTGATGTCAAAGTCCTTGCCACCGGCAGTGCGATCACCAAAAAACTGTTAGGTGATGCACCGGAACTGACCGGCACAATAAGAATCGGCGATATGACACGGGAAAAATACTCCTCGGTCGTGCAATGTATGGCGGATGCCAAGGAGCTGGTGGAATGGGTCACCCGGGAAGCCCAACCGGTCGATCGGGAAATCGTTTTGGCTAAAAAAGGTCTTTTGCACCTGAAGATGGAGCTGCCGGAAGAGGGCGAGCGCTGTCTGCATTGCCGGAGTCACTGTGAGAGTTGCGTCGATGTCTGTCCCAACCGGGCCAACCTGGCCATTGATGTCGGATTGCCCCGGCGGGAAATCGTACATATCGATGCGTTATGCAACTACTGCGGCAATTGCGAAGCCTTCTGTCCTTACAACAGCCGGCCTTATCTGGAGAAATTCACCGTTTTTCGAACCAAACTGGACTTTGAAAATTCAATACAACCCGGCGTCTGGCTGGATGAACCCGATAATATCAGGGGTGAGAAAACAGAAGTTACGCAACGGGTGATCGAAAAACTGCTGGCGGATCACGCCTGGCTGAAAGGTATCTAAATGAAATTGTTGCGCGGGGGAAGATTGGTCCGATCTGACGGTATAGAACCGGCCGATCTTCTGATGGAAGGAGAAACGATAAAAGCCATCGGCAAGATCGACCAGCCGGGAGCAGAAGTGATCGATGTCTCAGGGAAACTGATCTTTCCGGGTTTCATCGACCCTCATACTCATCTTGAGATGTCGGGCGGTTGCGATGATTTTCATACAGCCACCAAAGGTGCCATCATGGGTGGCACAACGATGGTGATCGATTACGCCACCCAAAGTAGTGGCGGTTTGGTGGAGGCATTCCATCTGTGGCAAGCTATGGCACAGAAATCCTGTTGTGATTACCTGTTTCATATGTCTCCGATCCGAAAAGACAAGCAGCTGGCCGAGGAAATGTTCTGGCTTCAGGAGCGTGGGATATCAAGCTATAAACTGTATCTGGCCTATGATGATTTGCGCATGAATGAGACTGATTTTGTCGAAACCCTGAAAGCACTCGATGTGATCGGGGCTTTCGTCGGGGTCCACTGTGAAGATGGCGACAGGATCAAACAGCTGCAACAGGAAGCCTTGGAGCGGGGAGAGATCGAACCGCTTTCTCACGCTCTGACCCGTCCGCCCGAGACGGAAAGCCGGGCGATCGACTATTTGATGAATCGGGCCGAAGGTTGTATCAATATCGTCCATTTGAGCTCAAAAGACGGATTGGAGCGGGTGCGCTATTACAAACAGCAGGGCAAAGACATCGTGGCTGAAACTTGTCCCCAATATCTGCTGCTCGATCGATCACTGCTGGATCAATCACGTGAAGAAGCAGTCAAGTTTATTTTTTCGCCGCCACTGCGAACGGCAGACCATCGGGATGCCTTATGGCAGGGGATCGCTGATGGCGTGATCACGACCATTGCTACCGATCACTGTAATTGTTCTCAGGCATCGAAAATCAACAACTATACTGATTTCAGCCGAGTCTTGAATGGCATACCAGGAGTAGAAACCCGGGTCCACCTGATGTTGAGTGAATTTGATAAACGAGGTCTGGGATATGCCAAGGCCGTCGAATTGTTGAGTACGGCGGTGGCCAAACAATATGGGCTTTATCCCCAAAAGGGTGAATTGGCAGTCGGTTCAGACGCAGACCTGGTGATCTATGATCCCACTGTGGAGTGGACCATAAAACAAGAACTAATGTCTACCCCGGGCGATTACACACCCTATGAAGGCTGGAACATAACGGGAAAGATCGCCCAGGTCTATCTCCGGGGTCAGTTGGCAGTCGACAATGAAAAATGGCTGGGAAGTCTCGGTCGTTTTCAAACAGCAAGGAGGACACATGATAACAGTTAATGGCAAGGATTATCAGGTTTCCGGCGATAAACGCCTGATCGATTTTCTCAGGGATGATCTCGAGCTGACCAGCGTCAAAGAAGGTTGCTCCAGCGGAGCCTGCGGTACTTGTATGGTGTTGATCGATGGCAAAGCCAGACAGGCCTGCACTCAACAGTTGTCAAAACTCGATGGTCGGAGTATCCTAACCGTTGATGGACTGAGTGATCGCGAGAAGGATGTCTATGTCTATGCCTTTTCCGAAGCCGGTGCCGTCCAATGCGGTTTCTGTATTCCCGGGATGGTCATCAGTGCCAAAGGATTGCTTGATGTCAATCCCGATCCGACAGAGGATGACATCCGTCAGGCGATCAATAAAAATATCTGTCGCTGTACCGGCTACGTCAAAATCATTCGGGGAATCCAAATGGCGGCGGAGTTGCTCAAGTCAGATCAGGAGCTGCCTCAGGCCGATCAACATCCGAAATTATCCAGTGCGTTTCATCGGGTCGATGCCAAGGAGAAAGTCCTGGGCACCGGCAAGTTTTCCGATGACTTTACGGTCGAGGGTCAAATTTATGCCAAAGCCCTGCGATCAAAATATCCCCGGGCTCGAGTGATAAAAATCGACACAGAAAAAGCCGGTGCCCATCCGGATACAGTGCGGATCGTCCTGGCAGAAGATGTTCCTTTCAACAAGCATGGTCATCTGTTTCCCGATTGGGACGTCATTATCAAACAAGGTGACATTACCCGATACGTAGGCGACACCATTGCGATTGTGGCGGCTACTAAGAAAGAGAGTCTGGACGAGATCCTCGAATTGATCGAGGTCGAATATGAAGAGCTTGAAGTGTTGGATACACCATTTAAATCACTTCAAGCCGAGGCACCACTGCTCCATCCCAACGGCAATATCCTTCGCCGGGAAATCCTGCGCTTTGGAAATGTCGACCAGGCGCTCCGGGAGAGCAGGCATGTCGTGACCCGGAAGTACAAAACACCACATCAAGAGCATGCATACATGGAGCCGGAAAGTGCACTTGGTATACCCGAGGGCGAAGGTGTCCGGGTGTATACTGCTTCCCAAAGTATTTATGATGAGCAACGGGAAATTGCCCGCATGCTCAAGTTACCGAATGAAGAAGTCCATACCATATCGATGCTGGTCGGCGGTGGTTTTGGCGGAAAAGAAGATATGACCGTTCAGCACCACGCTGCACTGATGGCATGGTTGACGAAAAAGCCTGTTCGGGTAACACTCAGCCGAGCCGAGTCGATGATGACCAGTACCAAGAAGCATCCGGCTGATATCGAACTGACGACGGCCTGTGATGAAAATGGCATCCTGACGGCCATGAGAGCGACCGTAATTACCGATACCGGTGCTTACGCTTCTCTGGGTGGTCCGGTACTTCAGCGCATGTGTACCCACGCTGCCGGACCGTACAATTATCAGAATATCGATATCATCGGCATGGCGGTTCTAACGAACAATCCACCAGGTGGAGCCTTCCGGGGCTTTGGCGTACCTCAGTCCTGCTTTGCGACCGAAAGCAACCTGAACCTCCTGGCGAAAGAAGTCGGGATCGATCCGTGGGAAATTCGCTATCGGAATGCGATTCGTCCGGGACAGACGCTACCCAATGGTCAAATTGCTGATGAGAGCGCCGGATTAGTTGAGTGTCTAGAGGCGGTCAAGGACATCTATGAGAGTCACCCCCGGGCCGGTATTGCCTGTGCTTTTAAGAACTCGGGCATCGGCGTCGGCTTACCGGACATCAGCCGGGTCAACCTGCTGGTCGAAGATGGGAAGGTGCGCATCCAGACCAGTGCAGCTTGTATGGGTCAGGGAATGGCGACTGTCAGCCGTCAGATCCTGATTGAAGTCACCGGACTGGCAAGCGATAAAATCATCAATGAAGCTCCGGACACACGGAGGACACCGAATGCCGGTACCACGACTGCTTCCCGGCAGACCCTTTTCACCGGGGAAGCCACCAAACAGGCGGCTGAGAAACTGAAACAAGCCCTGGATGGGGTGACGGACTTAAATCAACTCAACGGTCAGAGTTTCTATGCGGAATTCTCGGGAGTGACGGATCCGATGGGCAGCACAAAAGACCATCCGGTGTCGCATGTCAACTATAGCTATGCTGTTCAGGTGGCTTTGTTGGATGAAGCCGGTTATGTCGAGAAGATCGTCAGCGCAAATGACATTGGCGTGGTGATCAATAAAACGAGTGCGGAAGGTCAGGCCGAGGGTGGTGCCATCATGTCGATGGGATGGGCTTTGACAGAAAAATTTGTTCTGGAAAATGGTTATCTTAAGCCCAGTTATGCCACTCTGGGGATCCCGCGGGCCAAGCAGTCACCACCGGTCCAAGCGATCTTTGTCAACGGACCGGGCACGGCACCGCAGGCTTATGGAGCCAAAGGGGTAGGTGAACTGTCGGTCATACCAACAGCACCGGCCATTGCCGGAGCATACTACCGTATGGACGGACAGGAGCGGACAGCTCTTCCGGTCACAAATACACCCTATTCTAAGAAATAAATCAGTCGGTAGAGTCGGGCTCGAAAGCAGAGAATAAAAGAAGTTCTCTGCTTTTTGATTGGCGCGTCATGTTTCGCCAACGGCATGAGAAATAAATGATGCATTCCACGCCGGGAGCGTTTATAATAGTACAGGAATAGCCGGCTATTCTTTTTTTATGCACAGGAGAAAATATGAGTATATTGACCGTCCGCGGAGTCAGCCATGGCTTCGGAAATCGGACGATTTTTAAAGATATTGAATTTCGACTGCTCAATGGCGAGCATGTCGGATTGATCGGAGCCAACGGAGAAGGTAAATCGACCTTCTTCAACTTGATCATTGGATCGATCGAACCGGATGAAGGTAAAATTGAATGGAGCAACCGTGTTCGGGTGGGTTACCTCGATCAGCACAGCCAATTGGACCCGTCACTTTCCATGCGGGATACCCTGCGGAAGGCATTTGATTACCTCTACCAATATGAAGCTGATATTATTGCCATCGCTGATAAATTGGCCGAAGTCGATGAGGCAGACATGACAGAGATGCTCGATGACATGGGAACGCTTCAGGATCTGCTGGATCACCATGGGTTCTATCAAATCGATGGTCACATTGAAACCGTTGCCAAAGGTCTGGGGCTCAACGAGATCGGGCTGGATCGGCCGGTGTCTGAATTATCCGGTGGCCAACGGAGCAAGGTGTTGCTGGCCAAACTGCTGTTGGAAGAGCCGGAGATCTTACTGTTGGATGAACCGACCAATTACCTCGACGAAGAGCATGTCGAGTGGCTTAAAATGTTCCTTCAGTCGTATGAAAATGCCTTTATCCTGATCAGCCATGACATAACCTTCTTGAATCAGGTCGTCAACCTGATCTATCACGTCGAAGGGGCTGAGATGACGCGTTATGTAGGAAATTATGATGACTTTCTGGTGGCGTATGATCTCAAGAACCGACAACTGGAACAGGCTTATGAAAAGCAGCAACAGGAAATTGCTCATTTAGAAGATTTTATTGCCCGGAACAAAGCTCGGATCGCAACGGCCAATATGGCCAAGAGCCGGCAAAAAAAACTCGATAAAATGGACCGCATCAGCCTGAGTGGAGAAAAACCCAAACCGGTGTTTCCGTTCAAAAAAGCCAGGACTCCCGGTCCAATCATTTTTCAGACGAGAGACCTTGTGATCGGCTATGACAGACCCTTGACCCAACCTCAATCTTCAAATGATCCGGTCACAAAAGATCGCCATCGTCGGGGCAAATGGTCTGGGCAAAACCAGTCTGATCAAAAGCCTGCTTGGATTGATCCCGGCCTTTGCCGGTACTGTCGAACGGGGCGAT
>JAAZLX010000037.1 GCA_012799095.1 Tissierellia bacterium | reverse complement strand
CATCCTGAGCCAGGATCAAACTCTTAATTAACAGTTTTAATTCTCTACCTCATCATTTGCTGTTTCAGTTTTCAACGTTCATGCGCTGCCTTTTGTGACAACATTTTTATTATACACTCTTCGGTTTTACCTGTCAACACTTATTTAAAAATGTTTTTGAATTTTCTCGCTGGAAGACGAGTGCCCCGAAGTGGTGCTTTATTAATATAATATAAAACCGCCTTAAGGTCAAGCGGTTTTTATCAACAATTTACTTACATCCGAAAAAGGATGATTCCGACGTTGCGGTCGTTGTCTTGTGTATTTCTATCCTTATTATATATTCATACGACTCGAGTGTCAATGAGCCTCATCATATTTAGTCTTCCAGGATAAAAAGAATCGATTAAGTTTTAAGCTGTTAGTTTTCTTTAGCGATCATATGAAGCAGTTTTCCCAGGATCGGTTTGGTGATCAGACTGAACTTTCCCGGTTTTTCGACAACAAATCCATCAAAGCCCTTCTTGAAATGATAAACACCTTCGTCGTCATAACCGGCATATTTACCGGATGTAATATAGAAGTCATAGAATGCACTACCCGACTCCAGAGCCCAGTTCATGGCAGCCCATTGGATGGCATATGGTGCGTTGAAAGACAGGTACTTATCATAGGCCCCGCTAAACAAGTAGGTCACTGTGTCGCCAAGCCGGATAAATAAAGCTCCGGCCAGTAGAATGACCGGTCCATCAACTCGGAGTTGTTCCAGGTCGGCCAGCTTTTGTTCAAAACCATCGATGGCTTCCTGCGCCACCCTGACCCTGTTGGCCATTTTTTTTGTCGGCCGATGGGCATGGCGTTCAGTTGCCTCGGTCAACTCAGCTTCCTGTTCCTGCTTCAGACGGATCAGCTCCTGTTCATGGCGACCCAGATCGAGCTCTGCGACCAGCACCCGTAATTCATCCTGCTGATTGAACTGACGATACAGACTTTGGAAGTACTCCAGATCGCGGTTGTCAAAACCACGCCGCTCTGACGTGTGCTCCATCAATTCAACGAATCGTTCCAGCTCATCATAGCTCAAATCACGGACGGTAATGCCCAATTTTTGGGTTTTTCGTGTCGCCCAGCGGTTTTGCGTATCGAATGTCATGATCAGTTCTTCCGGATCGTTGATATTTCTTAGATCCTTGACAAAGAACCAGCGGGAGTCGATCGTTCCATATTGATTGTGGTATCCGTGATGGTTGAATCCCGCTCCGATCAAATTGTCGACCCAATCATGTCGGTCGCTGCCCCCGGCAACAATATCACCATTGATATCGCGCTCGACCAGTGTAAATGGCGGATTAAATGACACCTTCACTACGCCTTTTTTACCGAATACTTCGATCAGACCTTGTCGTATCAGCTGTAAATCGGCCTGGTTTGAATAATCCATAAGCAGTCCACCAATCGCGGTAGCTATCCGGAAAATTTTTCGGACCGGTCGGATAGTAAACAGACCGGCCGCAATCACACGGTCATTATCTTTTAACCCATAATAATATACAGTCTGTCCCCGCTCGGTCTGCGATCGCCCCATGGCAGCTGATTGCAGAAAATTGGAAGGTCGAAAGGAGCGGCTGAAACTATCAAATTCAGCTTCTGTCAATTGTGTGAATCGCTTCATGAGATCTCCTAACTCAAATCCAGGAAAGGCAAATAATCGGCTCCCTTGAGTTCAATGATCTTTTTGCGTTCTACAATATTATCGCCTAACAGGGCGTCAAAGGTATAGCGCGTCAGTTCAGTATCTTCAAATTGAACTTTGATCAATTTTCTGGTATCCGGATTCATCGTGGTGAGTGCCATCATTTGCGGTTCGTTTTCACCGAGTCCTTTGGAACGGTGAACAATCGATTTCTGATCACCGAGATCTTTTAAGATCTGGTTTTTCTCCGTATCATTGAAAGCAAACAATGATCTTTCTTTGGTTACTATTTCATATAACGGTGATTCGACGATATAGACTTTTCCCTCTCGTAATAACTCCGGGGCGATGGTGTAAAACATGGTCAATACCAGCGTTCTGATCTGGAAGCCATCGACATCGGCATCGGTCGCGATGATGATTTTATCAAATCGCAGGTTGTCGATATCAAACGAACTCATCGACTGAGCTTTGCCCTTCAAACTGACACCGCAGCCCAGGACTTTCATCAGATCCATAATGATTTCATTTTTTACTATACGTGTGACATCCGATTTTAAGGTGTTGAGGATCTTGCCCCGAATGGGAAACAAGGCCTGGAAATTGGCATCGCGAGCCTGCATGACCGCACCCAGAGCTGATTGCCCTTCCACAATAAACAATTCCCGCTTGCTGGGATCTTTGGAACGACAGTCGATAAAATTGGCCACTTTATTTGTAACATCAAATCGCTGACTCAACTTTCGCTTCATGGCAGTCCGGGTGGCATCAGCTTTTTCCCGACTGCGTTTGTTGACTAAGACCTGATCGAGGATCTTGTGCATGATGGTCGGGTTTTCAGTGAAGATGACCTCTAAGTGCTCCCGGATCGAGTCGGTCAAAAATTCCCGAATAAAGTTATTGGTAATACTTTTTTTGGTTTGGTTCTCATAGCTGGTAACGGTCGAAAAAGAATTTAGGATCAATAGGAGAGAATCCTGGATATCAACAAAATTGATCATTCCTTCATCTTTTTTATACTTGTTATGCTGTTTTAAGAATTTGTCGATCTCATACATAAACGCAGTCTTGACGGCCAAATCAGGCGAACCGCCGTGGACCAGCGCACTGGAGTTATGGAAATATTTCAGTTCGTTGACTTCATTATTCAAAGCAAACACCAGATCAAACTTGACCCGGTATTGCGGCATGTCTTTACGATCTCTGCCCTTGCCTTCCGCTTTGATCTCAAAGACATCGGTCAGGTTTTTCCCCAGAGCCAGTTCATCAATATAATCACGGATACCGTATTGATAAAAGAATTGCTTGGTTTCTCCTGAGCGTTCATTGACAAAACGGAACTTGACCCCTTGATTGACCACGGCTTGTTCTTTAAGCATGGTTTCAAAGAATTCATCTTCCATATGGATCTCTGTAAAAACATCCAGATCGGGCCGCCAGGTGATCTTGGTGCCGGTGGTCTTAAATGTGCCCTTTTTCTTTTTCAGGCCACCGACATTATGGCCCTTTTCAAAATGAAGTTGGTAACCTTCACCCCCGTGATGGATCTCTACATCCATATATTCAGATGAGTATTGAGTAGCACACAGACCAAGGCCGTTTAAACCCAGGGAATATTGATAATTGACACCTTCATTGGTATTATACTTTCCGCCGGCATAAAGCTCGGTAAAAATCAGTTCCCAATTGTAACGCTTTTCTTTGCGGTTGTACCCGACCGGGATCCCGCGACCTTCATCTTCCACAGTGATCGAATCATCCGGATGTAAAATCACGGTAATTGTCTTACCGTGACCTTCGCGGGCTTCGTCGATCGAGTTGGATAGAATTTCAAACACCGAATGTTTACAACCTTCGATGCCATCCGACCCGAAAATCACACCGGGTCGTTTACGTACTCTGTCCGGTCCCTTAAGTGATTTGATCGATTCATTATTATAGGTCTTCATCAGGTTTTGGTCCCATCTTAATAATAATTTTTGTTCCTTTCATCACCGTCACCCCCGGTTTCGGGAATTGGTCGACCACGACTTGTTCTTCATTGCTATCGAGTCCGACGGCAGTGTATTCAAATTCAAAGTTTGCCAGGGCAAAATCGGCTGCATTGTACGATATCCCGATCACATCAGGCACGATCACTTCCGAATCAGGGCTGATCGAATCATTGCTGATACCATGATAGCGCATGGTATCGGCCAAAATATCCATAGCCGCTTGAATTGCTGAGAAGAATCGGGCGTCATCACGTGGCGTGTCAGCCAGGACTAGTACGGAATACTGGGGATCATCGATCGGTCCGAAGGCATAGAACGAGTTGATGACCTTTTCACCATACTCAAATTCACCTTCTTCATCAAAGGACAACTTCAGCGTCGTTCCGGTCTTGCCACCAATCGAAAAGCCGTGATTTTCCGCCTGCATCATGATCGGCACCTCTTCAAGGACTTCACGGACTTGCTTCGACGTGGAAGGGCTGAACACCCGCCGGACCATCTTTGGTTCTGCTTGATATACGACTTCGCCTTCGGAAGATAAACGGGTCTTGATCAATTGCGGTTGCATCAGGACGCCGTCATTGACCACTGCATTGGATGCGATCAGCATCTGAAGCGGTGTGACTGAATAGGTGTGGCCAAATGCCATCGTCGCGGTGTCTGTCCGTAGCATCATCGATCTCGGTCGGAATATCGGAAACGATTCGCCTGAGATCCCAAGACCGGAACGATACGTTAGATTTAAGGCTTCAAAATAATTATAGAGCGTATCTGCGCCGATGTTCAGGCCCATTTTGACGTAAGCGACATTGCAGCTGTTGACCAGCGCTTCAGCGGTCGTTTGATCACCATGACCGTAAGGATGAGTAGCACACTGGATTTCCCGATCATCGACCTGGATCTCAGCCGTCTCATCAAGCCAGTGATCATCCATATCAAAGATGCCTTCTTCGATACCGATCGCGGTCGTAAACATTTTTGATACCGAACCGGGCTCATAGGT
>JAAZLX010000036.1 GCA_012799095.1 Tissierellia bacterium | reverse complement strand
ATCCGATCACACAGCCGTTTGACCTCGGTCAGGATGTGAGAACTGAATAGAACTGTCGCACCGCGTTTGTTCTCTTCCTCGATCAAATCGAAAAAGCGTTGTTGCATCAACGGATCCAGCCCGCTGGTCGGTTCATCCAGTATGATCAGTTCCGGCTGATGCAGCAGCCCCTGGACGATCCCTACCTTCTTTTTGTTTCCCAGGGACAGATCGTCGATCTTTCGCGTGACATCAAGATCCATCCGCTCGGTCAAGTCTTTCAGGCGTGCCGGGTCGATTTTTCCATAAAAGCTCATGGAGTAGTTCAACAGATCCTTGACCTTCATGTTTTCATAATAGGCAACTTCACTCGGCAGATAGCCGACTTTTTTTGCGATTTCGACTTTGTCTTTGACACTGTCGAGTCCAAACAGCTTGATCTGACCTGAGGTTGGGAAAATCAAACTCAAAGCACACCGGATAGTCGTACTTTTCCCGGCTCCGTTTGGTCCGATGAAGCCGAAGATCTCACCTTGCTTGATGGTAAAGTCGACATCCTCTACTCCGCGGTGTTTGCCGTAATACTTCTTTAAGTGGCTGACTTCAACAATGTTCATAAGTCCTCCTTATACAGCATTATTCTTAATGTATCAAACAATTCATCCGCCTCGGCCAGGAGTTCATCCCGATCGAGCTGTTGATGCATCTGTGAATACTTCCGTCCATAGCCTTCGCTCAGCCAGGTGCAGATCTCGATCGCTTTCGGTAAATCGATTCCCGGCCTGAGCTTGGACGTGTCGATCCTATCACTCATCAAAGTGTTCAATCTATCGATGGTTTGCCGGATCATCTGACTATCATGCGGATTCTCCTGCTGTTCCTGAAATGCCTTGTACCAAAAGTCAAACATCAACGGGTAATCTTTAGCCAACATGGCTTTTCGTTTGGAAAAGAGAACAAACATTTCGATCAGATCATCGCTGCCGGGAAAATCATCCAGCAATTGTGTCTGTACTTGCTGTCTGGTGTGATCCATCAGATAGGCATACAGCTTTTGCTTGTTGCCGAAGTAGTGAAACAGAGCACCTTTTGATATCCCTGCCTGTTGTGTGATCGCATTGGTCGAGGCGTCCCGAAAGCCTCTGCGGGCAAATTCATTCAGGGCAGCATTGATGATCCGTTGTTGCTTCTGTTGTTCCAAACTATGAAATGCATCCATGACACCTCCATTGACCGGTCCGGTCAATTACAGTATATTTTTCTTGACCACTATGGTCAATTGATTTTAAGTATTCATAACCTTCTCACCTTATCATTCAAATTACTGCAATCAAAAAGCTCCCGCAGAAGCTAAAACCAATGATTTCTTTTGAAATACCCGATCAGCAGGGCGACGATGGCAATGCTGACCACTACAAACCCGTAAAAAGCATAGGGGTGCTGCAAAAACGGCATGTGAGTGAAGTTCATACCATACATACCGGTAATGAAGTTGAGCGGAATGAAAATGGCCGAAAAAATGGTCAGCACCTTCATGATGCTGTTCATCTGATTGGACAATTTGGCCATATTGGATTGATTCATGTTTTCGATTGTATCCATAGCCCGGCCCAGCTCGACCAAGGCCTGATCGACGTGGTCCTCAACATCTTTTAGATAGGGGATGATCGGATCGCTCAATACCCGGT
>JAAZLX010000035.1 GCA_012799095.1 Tissierellia bacterium | reverse complement strand
TGCCCGATGATATCAATCAGATCGATTGGAACCTGCGAGTCAAGCATGCCGATCTGGTTGATTTTGTTCAAGGTTTATTGAGACTCCGACAGCGAATCGGGGTATTTAACCAATATGATGATAACGACATTCGGAAGCATTTGGTTTTTTTATACTCTCCGATGATCATCGCCTATGCTTTGGAATTAAACGGTGACTCCGAATTTGAATCGGTCCTGATCGCACACAACCCGACGCCGGAGGAAATGGTTCTGCCGTTTGAAGTCAAGCAGGGAAATCTGCTGGTTTATGATGGAGAAATACTCGATCGCCCGTATCAAGGCGAAGATATTCAACCCTTCAGCACACTGGTGCTGGGGTTATCAAGGAGGATTGATGGCTAAGCATTATCACATTGAGGCAAACCCGGGCGACATCGCTGAACTGGTTCTATTACCCGGAGACCCGAAACGGGCCGAATTTATTGCTATGAATTATTTAGAAGACGCCAAACTATACAATACGGTCCGTGGTATGAGCGGTTATACCGGAACGTATAAGGGCAAAAGAGTTTCCGTTCAGGGGACCGGTATGGGCATGCCTTCGGCCGGAATATATATACATGAACTGATCAATGTATATGATGCGAAAAAGCTGGTCCGCATTGGGAGTTGCGGCTCAATTCAGGAAAAGGTAGGTCTGCGGGACATTATTCTGGCGATGAGCGCCTGCACCAATTCTGCTATGATTCCGCGCCGTTTCTTCCACCAGACATATGCTCCGACTGCCAACTTCGATCTGTTGTATCAAGCGTATAATATTGCTCAAGAAAAAGGGGTCAATGTTCACGTTGGTTCACTTTTGAGCAGTGATCATTTCTATGATGATACCGGTGAAGATGTCTTCCGGTGGGCCGAATATGGCGTGCTGGCTGTTGAAATGGAAGCGGCTGAATTATTTACTGTGGCAGCTAAATACGGAGTCCAGGCCCTGGCTATTTGTACCGTAAGCGATTCATTGGTAACAGGCGATATGACGACAAGTGAAGATCGTGAAACTTCATTTACTCAAATGATGGAGATTGCATTGGAACTTACGTAACAGACAACCTATCATGACCAGCTTTCCAAAGGCAGACCGGTGGCCCACCATGAACTACACAAGGAAAGGAGATTGTTATGGATAAAACCACAGTGGTAAATCCGGCTCATTATAATGAAGAATTTGCCAAAAAATCAAACCAGCCGATCAATGAGCATCCGGAACTTCATGAAATGGAGCAGACCGGTGCGTATGATGGGTTGATCGATGAAGTCAAATCGGATAAAGACAATCAAAAACCAAAAGAATAGGAGATGAAATGTTTCGTTTTTCTCCTTTACATGCAATCGATCGCTTGTCCCAAGTGATCGATTTTTGCTGGGAGCAAACTAAAAAAAACGGTTATGCCGGTTATCCGGTGGCGGTCTGGGAAAAAGATCAGCTGACCGACTATGTTACCCGGACGTTCCATCATACGACCGATCAGATCCTGGTAGCCGGTGATCGAACGATTGATGCGGTGGTGTGTCTGATGGTCGATGAGATACACAATTACCTTCAAACCATCGGCGGGGTCTACAGCAATCAGCTTGGAACAGCTCTGGCAAAGTTGGAAAGCTATCGGGATGAATTCTATCCCGGGTATATGCTGTTGATAGGTTATCCCAACAAGACTGAAGTCAGGCAAGTAATGGAACAATTCGGCAATCTGATCGAGGAATTGAATTTTTACCGCTTGGATGAAATGACCGAAGATCTGCCGGGAGTCGTCAGTCAACTGAGTCGGGAGGAATTCTTCAGACTGGCGCAAATCCATGACCGGCTCAATCCCGGTGTTTACTGGACAGCAGAACGGATATTGGACCGCTGGCAAATCTGGCAAGTCTATCAGCTCGATGGATCAGCCTATAGTTTGGTGCGGCAATCTCAGAACACCGCAGAAATCTACACCTTGAGTTTTCCTGATGGGTTTTCCCGGGAAATAGCCGGCCGTCTACTGAGTGGCACCACATATGAGGTTTTTCGACATGGTGTCGATCAGCTGATCTCAAGTTGTGAACCGGGCGGAGCGTTGGATCAAATTCATCGGGAACTGGGTTATCAGGCAACAGGTGATTATATCCTGTTTTCTATTTAAAAAACGAGCAAAAGCTCGTTTTTCATTCCAGTTCACTGATCAGTTCGTTCAGTTTCAACAATTCATCCTTTTCAAATCGCAGCCCCCGGCTCATCTTGCTCCGATCGGGACTCCACTCCCGGATGTCGTATTTGGGCAACTGGTCATTGAATGACACCAGGTTTAATTCCTTGGTCCAACCCGATTCGCTGACAGATAAAACCCCGTAGTTACGAACGATCTCATACCTGAATTGACTCATATTGTCTCCTTTCGAATCCATTATGCCTATATTTAATATAGATATGAATAAACTAGACGAAATCTTCCATCCAGGAATTAGTCAGGATATATGGACCCATGATTTTAAATATAATAGATCGTTGAATAACCGGAGATGATCAACCAACCTTTGAGGATAGAATAGAAAAATCCAATCGATCCAGGAAATATTTGTCAAAACAATCACAAATTGATATACTTGGGTTAAGAAGTCCGTTGGAAACGATACAAAGGAGAAAATCTTGAAAGAATTAGTTTTGTTCGAAAACCGAAATGGTATAGGGCTT
>JAAZLX010000034.1 GCA_012799095.1 Tissierellia bacterium | reverse complement strand
TTCCTCTCTTAAACGCCAAACATAAGAACCATCGATATCATCATCTGCCTTTTTACCGATGTATAAGATTGGCCACCACTTTATATTTTTGTTTTCTGTCTCCATAATGTGACAGTTTGTTTTTTCAAAAATCCGCCGGGCTAACGATGATGAACCGTGATTATAGAAATTAACACTTTCACCATACTTATTAGATAGTTGCGTACAAGTTGCCTGCCCACCATTATCTTTCAACCGCTTGACAATTTGGAGGGCTTTAGGTGTAAACACTGAAGTGTCTTGCAAGAGAGTCAACCAGTCGTCAGTTCTCAACCCTGGTTGATAATCTTTTGGAAACCAGTCCTCATTATCTTTATTATAAAACCGACTCAAATAAAACCCTACATCTATAGTAGCTGTTTTCATAAACGGATCATTGTAACAGTCATCAGAATATTCATTTCGGTGTAATTCGACTAATTCTGTGTCATCCAATATAGCAGCGTTAATTTCATCATACATGCGAAAACCACCAATCATTGTTTCAGCGGAACCGCCATGCTTTGGTTTATAATCTTCACTCAATTCCAAAGCCACTTTACGGTATTCAGTATATTTATAGATATAATATTTATCTGGATACCTAAGCCAAAGATAAGTACTGATAGCATTAGTGTTTTGGTAATGATTTTTCCATGTACCATCATCATACTTTTGGCGTAATTCTTCTGCTTTATGCTTAAATTGTTCAACTCTCTCTAGCAAATCTCGTGATTCGTCGAACAACACTCGAAACATGTGTCTAGTTTCTTGATCATCCGCTTCCGCAAATTCAATTACCATTGCTCGAGGATAAGCATAACCGGAAGCAAGTAGATTGAGCGTTTTTTTTGTTGCCTCTTTGAACATTTCACCGAAGTTTTCGGCATCTATGTTCCAGTGATCCTGAAATTGCTGAACAGCCTGCCACTTGTATTTTTCATCTTTCCAATGACTTGGAAAATAATCCTTATAACCTTCAAATACGGGTTTTAGCTTTTCAAAATTTATCATGGTAAGCCTTTCTCTGATAATTGCTTCATAAGCGCTATATCAAATAATGAGTCAGTTTTAGAAACAACAGCAATTGTATATACATTATACACAAAAATGTACTACAAACCTATAAAATTAGTGACAGTTTGACTCTATTAACGCCCTGCCACATGTTTAGATGGTAAAATTGAAATAGATATCACAAGGAGGTATGGGATGAGTCTTGATAATAGAATTAAAGAACTATTACTGACTTACGTTGCTACGATCACTCACACCGGAACACATTTAGAAACAAACAATGAAAATTTCTTTAACGATTGGTTTGATCAGGTTCCCACCCTGAAAGCACACCCTGAACTCCACGGATTTTATCCAGTGAAGGATGATTTTCTAGAACGGAAAATTCCCTGGGCATTACTGAAAGGACAAGGGAATAAGACCATTGTCCTGATACATCACACGGACACCGTTGATATTGAAGACTATGGCCTTCAAAAAGACTATGCTTACCGGCCATATGAATTGACCAATTTATTAAAAAATGAACAGATATCCTTATCCGCCGGATCCAAACAAGATCTTGATTCGGGAGAATGGTTATTTGGAAGAGCTGTCGCTGATATGAAAGGTGGTGCTGCTATCCATCTTGCCTTATTTGAAGAATATGCTGAAAAAGAGAACTTTACCGGCAACCTGTTGCTCCTGGGATTGCCTGATGAAGAAAACTCCTCCGCCGGCATGCGGAGTGCTGCTTACCTGTTAAAGGAATTAGCCCTGCAGCATCAACTTGACTACGTCCTTATGCTGAATGTTGAGCCACATGAACGGCTTAGATCGAATGAAACAACGATCTATGATGGATCGATCGGAAAAATCATGCCGATGTTTCTGGTTCGAGGCAAGCTGGCTCATAGCGGTCAAATCTATTTGGGCTTGAATCCTGTCAGCCTGCTGTCGGAAATCATCCGTCGAACCGAGCTGAACACTTATTTTATAGAGTCTGCCGGCAACACCACTTCGCCTCCTCCCACCTGGCTCTATATGAAAGACCGTAAGTATGTCTATGATGTATCTCTGCCCCTCTATGCCGGTGGCTATATGAATATTCTTCCCTTGAAGCGTTCACCCAAGAGCATCATGGCCAAGCTGAAGGAAATCTCCCAAGATGCGTTTGTAAGCGTGATTGAAGATCATAAGAAAAGCTATCAGTTTTATCAAGAAAAAGCTACCGTTGACTACGGCGAAATCAACTTCACACCAAATGTAATGTTCTATAGCGAGCTGGTCGATGCTGTCATAAGATATAATCCAGCATTCGAGAGTGAGCTTGAAGACTTCATCAAAGAATTACAACAACAAATGAACCGAGAAGAATTAGACAGAGTCGAAGCCTGTTACCGTGTGATGGAAAAGACGATCGAGCAATATCCTGACAAAGGACCTATGGTGATCATTGCCTTATCTCCACCATACTATCCCAGCGTCAATAACCGTGACTTACCACAAGTTGCAGAAATGCAACGATTGGTTGAGGAGATTGAAAGTTACGCCAAGACAGAATTGAAGTCTGAGCTGAGTGTGCAAAACTACTACACCGGCATCTGTGATCTCAGTTATGCCATGTTCACGGATAGTGACGACACGATCGATTACATCAAAGACAACACCCTGCTCTGGGGAGAGGTATATTCCATCCCACTAGAAGTGATCAAAGAACTATCAATGCCTGTACTTAATATCGGTCCCTGGGGAAAAGAATTTCATACGTATACTGAAAGAGTATATTTGCCGGATCTATTCCACAACACTCCGAAGTTGATCAAGTTTACGATCGATAGCATGTTGAAAGAATAAACCTTAGCCCAGGTTTACCTGAGGTCACACTTCCATAAGAAAAAACGGTTTCTCTTGAGGGAAACCGTTTTACTTATTGATCAGGTTATATGATTGAGTT
>JAAZLX010000033.1 GCA_012799095.1 Tissierellia bacterium | reverse complement strand
GTGATCGTTTTCCCATCAGCCTTCAACTTGACAAAGGCGGAACCCAACAGGTGACCACTTTGATGAAACGACAATTCGATCTCACCGTGATCGATCGGGTCATTGTATCCCAGGGGATAGGTCAGAGCAAGCGTCTGCCAGACATCCTCCGCATCATACAGCGGGTCAGATTCTTCCAGCTGGATCTCAGCACTGTCGAGCAGCAGAGCCTCGACCAAATCCCGTGTGGGATACGTCATGTAGATCGGTCCCTGAAAGCCGTGTTTTACCAGGACCGGAAGTCTGCCGGAGTGATCGATGTGAGCATGAGTCAATACGACAAAATCGATTTCTGAGGGGTCAAAACCAAGAGGTAGGCGATTGGCGGCTTCGATCGACGGCGAGCCCTGGAACAAGCCGAAGTCGATCAGGCAATTTGTTCCGGAATCGGTTACCAGATGAATATTGGAGCCGGTTACTTCTCCGGCTGACCCATAAGCGGTTATTTGCATGAGATACCTCCGAAGGTATGTATACCCATTCTGAACTTAGGGTATTATTGAACCAGACATGGCGTTATCGTATAATGGAATTCGGAGGAAAACAATGAGTCAATTACAAGCTTTAACCAAGCGAAAATCAGTCCGTGAGTATAACAAGCGCGGTCTCAAGTCAGATGCATTATCATTTGTCGACCAGGCGATTCGACCACCTTATGCGGTCGATAATGGTGATAAAATCGATATCCGGTTTCTGGAAGACGGTCATCATGTCAAAACGGTCCTGGGCGGGCTGGCAGGCTATGCCGGAGTCATGATCGAAGCACCTCATTATCTGGCAGTGTTGGTCGAGCCGATACCGGAAGCCTACCGGGCGGCCGGTTACTACATTGAGAAGGTGCTGTTTGATTCAATGGAATACAATATCGGCAGTTGCTGGGTCCATGTGGCAGAACCGCATATGGCCAAAGAGCGTCTCGGCTTTGACAGCGACAAGCAGTTGGTTGCCCTGGTGGCGATCGGTGAACCGTTAGAAGATAACGCTATCGCAAAATTTTTTCAGCGCATCAAAGCCAACAAAGCCAGTGTATACAGTCCGGGTGGCTACGGCAATCTGGAAATTGAATACAGCGATACACAATCAGACCGGACGTCTACTGTCGACCTGGTCTATCTTGACACCTGGGGCAATAGTCTGACCCGAGATGAGCTGGAACAGAGAAACCTGCTTGAGATATACACCCTAATGAAAAATGCACCTTCCTGGGGCAACCGACAACCCTGGAAATTTATCATCGACGGCTATGATATTGTCTTGACCATCCAAAACAATGAGCGGGGCGATATTGCCAGTGACAATCTGGACGGCGGGATCGCGATGTTCTATTTCGACCTGGCAATGAATCAACGTGGCTTCAGTGGTCACTGGCATAATGATGTTGAGAACACCTACCATGTGCCGGAAGGTTACTCCATTCTCGGAAAGTATACTGTAGAATAGTGGGCCGAGGATTTCGTCTGCGGGGAATTGACAATATAGATGAGCGCTTAGAGCAGATTCCATATCTGCTCTCGTTGCATCAGCTGGAACAATTTGGGGAGATTTTCCCCCTACAGCAAGACACATATCTCGAGATCGGGATGGGACTGGGATCGTTCATCCACGCTAAGGCATTGCGCCATCCGGACCGGAATTTTATCGGACTTGATCGGGCAGCCATTTTACTGCTAAAAGCAAGCGAACGCCTAGAAGAATTGCCCAATCTCAGGTTTGTGCTGGGAAATTTCGAGTCGATCCACCACTTGTTTCCGGATCAGTCACTTTCCGGGATATTTCTTAATTTTTCCGATCCCTGGCCAAAAAAACGTCACCACAAACGGCGACTGACACACCGACGATTCCTTGATTACTATGACCGGTTGTTGAAACCGGGAGGCGAGCTTCACTTTAAAACCGACCGGGCAGATCTATTTGACTTCAGTCTTGAGGAATTTCAGGCCACTTCACGACAGGTATACGATGTGACCAGAGATCTACACCATGACTCACGTTACCCGGATAATATTGTGACAGAATATGAAGACAAATTTTCTCAGCTGGGACACCCGATCCATGCCTTGCGTTATGTGAAAACATGAAAAAACAAACGATTGCTTTGCTTGTAATAGCCGGCATCATTTTGATGGTCGTGCTGATGGTCTCACTGGGTCAAAATTGGAACGATATCTGGCAGGTGTTGCGGTCTATCCTCCGCTATAGCTTTGCCATCTATATCGTTGGTTTGGCCTTCTTGATTTTTATTGACCATCATCCTCCTCAGGTGACGATCGCCTGGCTGATGGTTTTTTTGGTTTCATCCTATATCGGGTTTATCGCCTATATCCTGTTTGGTCGCAACCTTCTCAAACGACGTAATGCCAGAAAGAAAAAGCAGGCAACCGGTCAATCGGTCGCTGCACTCCATCATGGCTGCGATGAAAAAATGCTTGATTTGGAAACAGACCAGGATATCCTCAAGGTCAAACGATTGCTGATGAAGTCTTCTCGGTCTTGTATTTACCGGGACAATCAGGTGGATATTTTTTCTGATGGAACGGATAAATTTGAACGGTTGTTTGATGATCTGACCAAGGCGAGCCAACATATCCATATTGAGTATTTTATTATCAAAGACGATTATGTCGGCGGGCTCCTGAAACAGATATTAGTTCAAAAAGCCAAAGCCGGCGTCGAAGTCAGACTGATCTATGATGCCGTCGGCAGTTGGCGTCTGAGCAAATCGTATGTCCGGGAACTGGTCGATGCCGGGGCAAAGGTGGAAGCCTTTTATCCGGTAGTACTGCCGGTATTGTCGCGAGAACTTAACTACCGTAACCATCGCAAGATCGTAGTGATCGATGGACAGATCGGATATGTCGGCGGGGTCAATGTCGGGGATGAATATATCGGACTGGACAAAAAGTTTGGATATTGGCGAGACTCCCATCTGCGGTATACCGGCAGCGGGGTACAGGCGCTGCAGAAGATCTTTTTGAATGACTGGTATTATCTGACCGACAATCTGTTGCTGGATAGTAAGTATTTTCCCGAGCCGATCGAGACCGCGAATGAAGAAATGCAACTGGTGGAAAGCGGCCCGGATGATAACTGGGAAGCAATCAAGCAGGCCTTTTTTACTATTATCACCGGAGCGACAAAAAGCCTATGGATCACAACACCATATCTGGTACCGGATGAAAGCATCCTGATGTCACTGCGCAATGCCGCTTTGAGCGGTGTCGATGTCAGGATCATCCTGCCTCAAAAAGCCGATCATTTCCTGGTCTTCTGGGCAACCAAAGACAACCTGGAAACCTTGCTGCGCGACGGTGTTAGAATTTATCTATACGGCAAAGGGTTTATCCATTCCAAGACGATCCTTGCCGATCATAAGGTCGCATCCATCGGCACAGCCAATCTGGATAACCGGAGCATGGGGATCAACTATGAAGTCAACGCCTTTTTGTACTCGGAGCCCTCGATAAAACGATTGGAGTCGGACTTCTTACAGGATCTGCGACACAGTCATGAGTTGAATCTATCTCAGTACGAAGAGCGCCCGGTCTGGAACAAATTTTTAGAAAGTGTCGGGCGGTTATTCTCGCCCTTACAATAATATGATTGAAACCATTATCGTTATTGCCATCATCGTGTTTGACCGCATATCAAAAATATGGGCCAGCAATACCCTGCAACAGATTGAAACCATCCCGATCTGGCAGGATGTCTTTCATTTGACATATCGCACCAATACCGGGGCGGCCTTTTCGATCCTGCGCGAACACACCGAGATCTTAGCCATTTTGTCGTTCGTGTTGAGTCTGGGCTTGATCATTTATCTGGTCCGCTTGCGCCGCAGGGAGTCGTTTCACCTGGGC
>JAAZLX010000002.1 GCA_012799095.1 Tissierellia bacterium | reverse complement strand
GTCGGACTGAGTCGTGATTTTGTCATTTATGACGGAGCCGATCAGCGAACATTGATCGGTCAGGTATTACGAGAACTGAACTTGAATACGGAAAAATATCCGGCCAAGATGGTTCGGGCATTGATATCGCAAGCCAAAAGTCAGATCGTCCGACTATCAGAATATAAAGATTATTTGGATGATTATTTTCATCCTGTTTTCGAACGCTATGAACAACGGTTACGAGATGCCGAAGCCGTTGATTTTGATAACATTCTGCTTTATTTAGCCAGATTGTTCGATCAGCACGAAGACATCCGACAGTATTACAGCGGAAAATTCTACGAGGTCCTGGTAGATGAATATCAGGACACCAACCGGGTCCAGTATCACATCGTCCATCAGCTGACCCGAGACCGGGGAAACCTGGTAGTTGTCGGTGATGTTGACCAGTCGATCTATGGCTGGCGAGGGGCAGATATCCGAAACATTCTAGAATTCCAAAAAGACTTTCCCGGGGCTCAGATCATTAAGTTGGAACAAAACTACCGCTCGACCAATCATATATTGCAGCTGGCCAATGCGGTGATCGACAATAACAAAAATCGACCGCCCAAACGGCTCTGGACGGATAAGGGTGATGGGGAAAAAATAGTTTTGTATCACGCCCAGACCGATCAGGAGGAAGCCGAATTCATCGTTCAGGATATCACACGACGGATGGAACAGGGGACCCCGTTAAAAGATATTGCAATCTTATACCGCACTCATGCCCAGTCGCGTCTACTGGAAGAGAGATTGCGCTACTGGGGCCATGCCTATCAAATAGTCGGTGGACTCAAGTTCTATGATCGAAAAGAAATCAAAGACGTGTTGGCCTATTTGCGAGTTTTGATCAATCCAAAAGACGATCTGTCGTTTCAACGGATCATCAGTGTTCCGCGACGTGGCCTAGGTGATAAATTCATGGAAGATCTGGGCCGGATCGCACGGGGAGAAAATCTTTCGCTTTACCATGCGGCAGCCTTTGGACTGGAAAACGATCTGTTTCCGGCCCGACAGCGCAATGCTCTGGGACCTTTTATTGGCATGTTCGAGACCTTAAGGGATGAGCTTGGCAGTGCTGACGCCTATGAAATCACCCGGCGGATCCTGCTGGAGTCGGGATATCAGAAAATGCTGGAAGACTCGAAGCAGCTTGAGGATCAGACCCGGTTGGAAAACATCGGCGAATTATTAAATGATGTCTTAGCTTATTCGCAAAAAGAAAACGGCTCGCTGGAAGAGTATCTGATCGATATTTCCCTTCTGGCTGAAGTCGATGAGATGGAAGATCAACCGGCCGTAACATTGATGACTTTACACAGTTCCAAGGGACTAGAGTACCCCTATGTTTATCTATGCGGTATGGATGACAATATTTTCCCGTCATTTTTAAGCAAAGAAGAGCCGGATGGTTTGGAAGAAGAGCGCCGCCTATGTTATGTCGGGTTCACCCGGGCGATGAATCAGCTGGTCCTGACCAGGGCAGATCGCAGATTTCGTTTTGGTAAGAGTCAGTATATGACCCCGAGCCCTTTCCTGGAAGAAATTCCTCTCGAGCGGGTCGAGGTGATCGGAAAACCAAAACCGAATGCCTTCAACACCACGATCCCGTTCTTAAAGGTGGAGACTCCGAAATCGACCATTGACTTCCATGCCGGCATGCATGTGACTCATCCCAAATACGGCAAGGGGATCATCGCCAGCTATGATAATGGGACTAAGATAATAAAGATCGTATTCGATAGCGGAGAAATCAAACAGTTTCACAGCGAGTACGCCCCACTGACGGTGGTGTAGGAGGCAAGCTTGATGACAAAAAAAGATTATCAGGATTTGATCAAGCAGGTTCTTGAGCATGATTATGCCTATCATGTGCTTGATGCGCCGACCATTTCTGATCAGGCCTATGATGCTTTGTATCAGCAGCTCAAGCAGATGGAAGAAAAACACCCCGATTGGATCGATGCCAATTCACCGACCAGACGGGTAGGCAGTGGGATTTTGTCAGGCTTTCGACCGGTGCGACATCAGTCAGCTATGCTCAGCCTGGACAATTCTTACGATCATGAGGATTTGATGGCGTTTGAACGTCGCATCATCCAGGCAGGCTTTGAACCGACCTTTGTTTTGGAATATAAGATAGATGGATTAAGTGTTGCCTTACGCTACGAAAACGGTGAATTGATCGAAGCGGCCACGCGAGGTGATGGAGAAGTCGGAGAAGATGTCACTGCCAATGTCCGGACGATCCGGTCGATCCCTTTGCGACTGCGCCGCCCGGAAACGATCACAGTGCGAGCGGAGGTCTATTTGCCTCTGTCGACCTTTCATCAATTGAACCTGGAGCTGGCTAAAACGGGCGGTAAGCCGTTGGCCAATGCCCGCAACGCTGCTGCCGGGTCGTTAAGACAGCAGGATTCCTCCATTACTGCCTCCAGAGGTCTGAATGCCTTTGTGTTTGATGTTATGGTTTCGGATCATGGGTTCAATAATCATATTGAAAAACTGGAATATCTGTCCGATCTCGGGTTTCGGGTTTCGCCCGCCAGACCATTCCCAAGTGTTGAGGCGATCATTGCCCGGTTGGATGAATTTGAAGCGGAGAGATCGCAACTTGATTTTGAAATCGACGGTCTGGTCATCAAAGTCGATCAGGAATCGATCCGTCAAGACATCGGAGTCCGGGCGAAGAGCCCGCGCTGGGCCATGGCCTACAAGTTTGCCGCCCAGAAGAAACAGACAATATTAAAAGATGTTGAATGGACGGTGGGCCGGACAGGAGCGATCACACCCACTGCACTGTTGCAACCGGTGTTAGTCTCAGGATCGACCATTGCCCGGGCTTCCCTGCACAATCCGGACTATATCCGGGCCAAAGATTTAAAGATCGGCGATAGTGTTATCATTGAAAAGGCCGGTGAAGTTATACCGCAGATCGACCGGGCTGTGGTCGAATTGCGACCGGATGATGCCAAAGACATCGAAGTCCCGACTCAATGTCCATCGTGTCATGAACAAACGTATCAGATCCCGGGAGAAGCCGTCCTGCGTTGTGTCAATGCTTCGTGTCCGGCTCAGCTGTGGAAACGGTTGACCCATTTTGTCTCACGAGATGGTATGAAGATCGAGGGTCTGGGTGAAAAAATCATTCTATTCCTGATAGAACAGGGGTATTTGACTTCGATCGCAGATATCTACGATTTAACCAATCATGCTGAGGAATTATCCCGGATGAAGGGTTATGGCGAAACCTCAGTCAACAATTTGCTGCGAGAGATCGAAAACTCAAAAGACACCCCTCTCGACAAGTTCCTTTTTGCACTGGGGATCGATCAATTGGGTCGAGCGTCTGCCCGGCTGCTGGCTGAACATTTTCGAACACTTCAAGCAATCGAACAGGCATCTGTCGAGGACATCCAATCGATCCATGGTTTTGGTGCTGTTGTTGCCAATGCGGTGGTTGATTATTTTGCATCACCCAGTAATCAGGAATTGATCCAAAAACTGAAACAACACGGCATCCCGAAGGATCTGGTGCGAAAACAGGCCGATTCCGGATTGGCCGGAAAGACATTCGTCATAACCGGCAGCTTTGATAGACCGCGACGAGAGCTGGAAGAACAATTGATCGACCTGGGAGCTAAGGTAGCATCTTCGGTCTCAAAGAAGACAGATTATGTTTTAGTCGGAGACAATCCCGGGTCAAAAAGTGACCGGGCAAAAGATTTGGCCATTACCACATTAGATATCGAGGCGTTTGAACGCTTGCTGGAGGGTGAAGTATGACCGTAGGGAAGTTGACCAGTGCTGACTTAGAGCGTCTGGTCTTGAGTCAACTGGAGAAAAGTCGTCCCGAGACCATGAACCTGCCCGGAATAGGTGAAGACGTCGCCTATATCGATTTTGGTGAGAATATCCTGGTCCTTTCAACTGATCCAATCACTGGTGCAACAGCCAATGCCGGAGCAATCGCAGTTCATATTGCCTGCAACGATATTGCTGCCGGAGGAGGAGAGCCGATTGCAATTATGTTGACACTGTTAGCACCGGTCGATGTCACAGAAGATCAAATCATTGAAATAGTCAGACAAGCCAGGACAGCAGCCCGGGAGCAGAAGGTCGATATCGTCGGAGGCCATACGGAAATCACCAGTGCCGTCAATCGGATCGTCCTGTCTACCACCGTGATCGGGCGGGCGATCAAAGTCCTGACCGGGCCGAAAATCGGCGATGCTATCATTATGACCAAGCTGATCGGACTTGAAGGTACGGCGATCATTGCCGATGACATGCCGGAGATGAAGGATCATTTGACAGAGATAGAAATGAAACAAGCGGTAGCCATGGGTGAGCAATTGAGCGTGATCAAAGAATCACAGATCGCGCTCAAATATGATGTCCATGCCATGCACGACATTACAGAAGGTGGTCTGATCGGCGCCCTCAGTGAAATAGTATTTCACAAGGATTACGGGGTTGAATTTGAGTATGAACAACTGAAAATAGCGCCGGTCACACAAAAGATCGCTGACTATTATCAGATCGATCCGTTGCACCTGATCAGCAGTGGTTCCCTGTTGATCAGTCTTCCGCCGGATCAAGCCGACCAGCTGGTTGATTCGCTTCAAGAGGCCGGCATCACAGCAGCCATCATCGGGCGCTATACTGAAAAAGCAGGCGCCAGGATGATCAAAGACGATATAGTCATTCCAGTGGAACCTAAGAAAGGTGATGAATTATACCGGGTAATATCATGAAAAAAAGAAAAATGGCAGATGAAATGCGTCCCATCCGTTTCGAGTGTGGTTACACCAAACATCCCAATGGTTCGGTCCTGGTCAGTTTCGGCGAAACCAAAGTATTGTGTACGGTCATGGTGCAGGAAGGGGTACCGAACTTCTTACAGGGTAGCAGTAAAGGTTGGCTGACAGCCGAGTATTCGATGCTTCCCGGAGCAACGATCATAAGAAAAAAACGTCGTACCATCAGTGGAGAAAATGATGGTCGAACGGTCGAAATACAACGATTTATTGGACGGAGCCTGCGCAGTTGCATAGATCTGGAAGCGTTGGGCGAATACACGCTGATGGTCGATTGCGATGTTTTACAGGCTGACGGCGGGACCCGGACGGCTGCTATATCGGGAGCTTATCTGGCCCTGAAGTTGGCAATCGATGATATGCTGAATAAAGCACTGATCAAAGATAATCCGCTCGTTCGAAACATTGCTGCAGTCAGTGTCGGAAAACTGGATGGGGAATTCAGACTCGATCTTTGTTTTCTGGAGGATTCCCGGGCCGAGGTCGACCTCAATGTCGTGATGGATGACCAAGGTAATTTTATCGAAATCCAGGGGACCGGAGAAGAAACAGTTTACTCACGTGAAGATTTGAACAAGATGCTTGATATGGCGGAATCAGGCATACATCGAATTATACAAGAACAGGAGAAAAGCTTTGAGGAAAATCGTCGTAGCTACGAAAAACACTGGTAAACTGAAGGAAATACAATATATTATGCGCGACTGGCCGCTCGAACTCATATCCCTGGAGGATGTCGGATTGGCTGATTTAGATATAGCAGAAACCGGCACCAGTTTTGAAGCCAATGCCCTGCAAAAAGCCAGAGCAGTCAAACAACATACCGACCACGCCGTCATCAGTGATGACTCTGGTCTGAGTGTGGATGCCCTCAATGGTGAACCGGGGATCTATTCAGCTCGCTTTGGTGGTGACATTCCATTTTCCGAAAAAAGACAACAATTGATCGATCTATTGAATTGGGAAAAGGATCGTAAGGCCCACTTTACCTGCGCTATTGCTTTGATCGACGAACAGGGAAATGAAATCACAGCCGAAGGACGGATTGACGGTGTCATAGCCAAGGAAGAACGAGGCGATCACGGCTTTGGATATGACGCGATATTCCAGGTACCGGACGGTCGGACATTTGGTGAGATCGAATTTGAAGAAAAACATAATATGTCTCATCGTTACCATGCTCTCGAAGCTTTACGAGAGAAGCTCCAAGATGACGAGAATATTCGTATTTTCGGATAGTCATGGCCAGCTGGATAAGCTGACCGAACTGGTCCCGACCCTTGGGGCAGATTATTTGATCCACTGCGGTGACTTTGCCCATGATCTGACCGGATCTAATGTATATCATGTCCGGGGCAACTGTGATCCCTGGTCCAAAGCTCCATCCGAAATATTACTTACTATCGAAAACAAAAAGATATTGATCGTTCATGGACATAGACAACACGTCAAATCGGGGCTGCTGAGTTTGGCCTACTATGCCAAACAAAAACAGGTGGATGTGGTGCTGTTTGGGCACACTCATAAGCCGGTAGCTGTAGAAGACGACGATTTGTTGCTTTTAAACCCGGGAAGCATCAGTTTGCCGCCACCTTCTCAACCGGCCAGTTATCTTGAATTGACTATTGACGGCGATCAAATGGACTTTCAATTCCATTATTTGGAAGAATCGACTCACAATCCGGAGTAAAAGCGCGAAAGTGATTGACTTTGGGTAATTGATTCGATACAATAGACTTCGTTAGTCCGAGGTGTAGCGCAGTTTGGTAGAGCATTTGGTTTGGGACCAAAGGGTCGCAGGTTCAAATCCTGTCACCTCGACCATGATGCGGCGGCTATCGTCAAGAGGTTAAGACACAGGATTGTGGCTCCTGCATCGCGGGTTCGATTCCCGCTAGCCGCCCCATGTAAAGAACAGTATGAAAATACTGTTTTTTTCTTTTATGATTTCGATTACAATAAGATAGAACGCGATATGCCTCCGTAGTTAAATGGACATAACAAGTCCCTCCTAAGGACTAGTTACAGGTTCGATTCCTGTCGGAGGTGCCAGTTGAACACCCGAGCGTGATTGCCCGGGTGTTTTTAATGCAAACAATTTTCGTTCAAGGTTGTTCCACTCTAGGCTTTGTATCCGGTCGGATCAGATTCATGATAAAATGAGGCCAAGATAGAAAGGAGGAAACGTGTGATCATCGGAATCGATATGGGCGGTACAAATATTGATGGTGTATTGATCCGGGACGGACGACTGATCAAAACAGTCAAAAACCCGGTCGACCGGAATGATTATTTTTATAGTATCTGGAATTGTCTGGCTCAACTTATCGAAGATGTCAACAAACACGACATCAACCGGATACAATTGAGCACCACGATCTGTACCAATGCAATCGTGGAGGACAATGTCTCCCGGGTGGGGATGATCCTCCAGCCCGGACCGGGGTTACACTGGGAATTTGACAGACTGGGGGAAGAAATAGCCTACATATCCGGAAGTGTCGATCATCGGGGCAAGCTGGTAAAGGCTATCGTTCGGAATGAATTAGCCGAGATCAAGCGTCGGTTTCAAGCTGGTCCGGTCGAATCGATCGCTGTTGTCACTAAGTTTTCCACCAGAAACCCGGAACCGGAACAACAAGTCAAACAGTTTCTCCGATCTGATTATTCTAATATAACGCTTGGTCACACCATGTCAGGTAAGTTAAATTTTCCCAGACGAGTAGAAACAGCTTATCTCAATGCTGCTGTCAGTCAGACATTTCGGACATTTGCCGACTATATTCAACAGGCTCTCCTTCAAGAAGGAATTACTGCTCCGGTCTATATTCTAAAGGCCGATGGCGGTACCATCGACCTGGTCCGTGCGATCGATAAGCCGGTCGAAACGATCCTGTCGGGACCGGCAGCCAGCTTTATGGGCATGACTGCTTTGTTGGAACAGGCTCAAACAGATCAAGTTCTGCTGGATATTGGCGGTACCACGACCGATATCTTTGTTTTAGTCGATGGGATACCGGTATTTGAACCGCTTGGTATCATGATAGATGGTCGAAAGACACTGGTCCGGGCGATTTTTAGTCAGTCGATCGGGCTGGGAGGTGACTCTCATGTCCGGTTTGAATCGGGTGAGCTGAAGATCGGACCGAAACGTCTTGATCGGGCAGTCGCCTTTGGGGGTCAACATATCACACCGAGCGATGCTTTGGTTTATCTGGGAAAAATGCCGGGTGATTTTCCCGAAAAATCAAAAGTGGCCCTTGAGGTGATGGCACAGAACCATGGGATCGACCCCGTGATGCTGGCCGAAAGGATCATCCATCAGTTTTGCTGCACGATCGATCAAACCATCCAACAGATACTGGAACGATTCCATCAGGTGCCTGTTTATACCATCCGGGAGCTGCTCCAGGACCGCAAAATCAAGCCGCGTTCAGTCGGGTTGATCGGAGGACCGGCCAAAGCTCTGGCTAGTGATCTGGAACATATTTTGGAACTACCGGTCACCTATCCGCAACACTATCAAGTCGCCAATGCCATCGGAGCAGCCCTGGCTAAGCCAACGATGGAAATCAACCTGATGATCGATACCGAAAGAGATGTCTTGTTGATCCCGGAACTTGATATCCATCAGACACCGGGTCAGTACATCGATTTGTCAAAAGCAAAATGGTTTGCCTTGGATCGCATAAAAGCTGCCGAGAAAAACATGGGACTGACAGATGATCAACTGGAAGGTGAAATTGTTGAAGCCAACAGCTTCAATATGGTACAGGGCTATTACCGGGTGGATAAAAATATCCGGGTCAAAGCCCAGATCAGACCGGGTTTACTGCAACGACTCGTCGATGACGGGCAAGGAGTTGACTCATGACAGCCAAAAACAAACTGGGCCTGATCCTGTTTCCGGCCTTTGACTGGGCGATTTCTCCGACCCATCCGGAACGGGAGGAACGCCTATTATACACTCAGGATCAAATCATGGAAGAGGGGATCGAAGACATTGAGGGGATAGATTTCTACAATCCTGACATAGCTACTGTTGGCGATGTCGACAGGGTCCACTTTTGTCATCCGGATGTCGAATCTGTCGTTACAAAATCTCACTTGATCGCAGCCGGTGGGGTGATGAAAGCATTCGATCTGGTCCTGAGCCATCAGGCAGATAAGTCGTTTGCTCTGGTCCGACCGCCGGGCCATCACGCGCAGCGGGTCGTATATGGCGATCGCGGGTTTTGTATCATCAATATCGAAGCGGTCGGTCTGGCTTATGCCAGAAAGAAGTATGGTGATCTCCGGGTTGCGATCATCGATACAGATTGTCATCATGGTGACGGCACTGAAGATATCTTTTGGAATGATCCCGACACCCTGGTGATCTCATTCCACCAGGACGGTAGGACTCTTTATCCGGGTACCGGGGCTATGACTGATATGGGTGGACCGGGAGCCTTTGGCTACAATGTCAATATTCCCCTGCCGCCGGGAACAGGTGATGAAGGTTTCCGGCATGTGCTGGAGCATGTCGTGATGCCGATCCTGGAGGAGTACAAGCCCGATCTGATCATTAATTCAGCCGGTCAGGACAATCATTATACCGATCCCCTGACAAATATGAACTTCTCCGCCCAGGGCTATGCCGCTCTTAATCATCGGTTAAATCCTGATATTGCTGTGTTGGAGGGAGGTTATTCGATCCAGGGAGCTCTCCCTTATGTCAATACCGGAATCATACTGGCCATGGCCGGTCTGGATTATTCGGGAGTGGTCGAACCGGATTATTCCTTAGGTAAATGGAGACAATCTCAGCAGGTGACAAGACAAGTTCATGCCATATCACAACAAGTCTATGAGCAGTGGAAAAACAAACAAATCCTTGCCCGGCACCGGTTCGGCTCTGACAAGGTGATCACTCGACAGCGACAGGTCTATTATGACACGGCCGGTATTATGGAAACGCAGTCACAGGAGTTTATGGTATGTCATGCCTGTACCGGCTTCAACCTTGTCCGATCGCGTAATGATCGGGGGGCTCGTATGGTAGGTATTACTATTCCACGCAAAGCCTGCTCTGATTGTCGAGACGAGGGCTATCGTTTATTTGAAGAAGTAAAGATAACCGGTAGTCACACGACCATGCTACAGGATGTGGATCGGGATATATTCTTACGTAAATAGATTGATGATGAGAATTGATCATGACTTAGGAACAGGAGAAGAAATCGTGGAGCAATTATCAACCAGAATGAAACAGACGATCATTAAGGCAGTTCAAGATATCAACCGACCTGATTTGTTTCGTGAGCCGTTGATCGGGTTTTCTTCGGCGAATGATCCGTCCTATCAGGAGCTGAAAACCATTATCGGACCATGGCATCGATTGCCGGGGGAGCTTCTTGATGAAGCTGTCAGTGTTATCAGTTATTTTGTCCCGTTTACTAGAGCAGTCGTTATGGGGCCGACAAGTACAGTTGATGCTTCTTATGTTTGGGGTGAAGCTTATCAGGAAATCAACCGTCAGTTTCCAGTGATCGATCAGCTGGTTTCGGAACTATTGCATGATTATGGTTTTCAGACCCAAACGGTACCGCCTTCGCACACTTACGACCCGGTTGACTTGCAATGCTATTGGTCTCATCGCAGTACTGCAGTCATCGCCGGTCTGGGTCGAATCGGTGCCAATCGGATGGTGATCACTGATAAGGGCAGTGGAGGACGGTTTTGTTCTATCATCACCACAGCCCATCTTGAACCGAATCAAACGGTGGCAAAGGAGCGCTGCCTTTGGCATATCAACCGCTCATGTCAAAAGTGTTTTGACATTTGTCCGGTCAATGCATTAGGACCGGATGTAATGGACAAGTTTGCCTGTCAGGATCTTTTAAATAAGTATGAAGCCGATCTGATACGAACAGCGGCATTGGAATCAGCTGATGCTTGCGGTAAGTGTATCAGCGTATGCCCGGTAGCTTACATAGAATAGACTTCAAAAGAAGGTCCCGAGAGCAGTGACTCTCAGGACCTTTTTTTATACAGATCATATCAATGGCTGATAAGTAAGTGAAACTATTTGATCAGCTGCTTGATTCGCTTCATATATTCGCCATTGGCTACCTGTAAGGCTCGTTTGATGACACCGCCGGGAATCCCGCCGGTTATTTGTAAATTGCTCAGGGTGCTTTCGACACTGCTGGCGATCATCATATGATAAACCGGATCCTCCTTATCGGTAAAACCACGACCGATGTATTTTTTCAATCCCCAGTCCGCCACCTTCATCAAACGGGAATGATCTTTCATCTCACCGATGGAATGGCTCATATCAAACCGGCCCTTTTGAACGATCGGGGCGTGATATCTGTAGCCTAACAGCTTGGACCATTCATCGGCGGTCACGTCGCCCGAAAGGGTCTCATACCAACTACCCGACTGCCAAGGGGCCGGCTTGATGATATCTCCTTCGACGGATAACACGGTGATTAACCGAACGGTTTCTGAATCAGACGCGATCATGATGCGATATTCTCCGGCCGGCACCCGCCAGCCGTTGTCATGCCAGATGGCATAGCAGTCAGAACGGAGTTCAAACTCCACTGTCTTACATTCACCGGCTTCCAGAGTGATCTTGTCAAACCGCTTCAATTCTTTGACCGGTCGGTGGATCCCGTCCTGTGGAGCAGCAACATACAATTGGACTATTTCAGAACCGGCGACAGTACCGGTATTGGTCAAGTCGAACGACAGTCTGTTGCCCGACAGTTGTAACCGGGAATACTCGAACTGAGTGTAAGACAGGCCAAAACCGAAGGGAAAGCGAACCGGTACCCGGGCTTTGTCATAATAACGATATCCGACATAGATGCCTTCACGATACTCACCATCTTTTCTGCTATGGCTGTAGAAGGTTGCACTCGGGACATCGTGATATTTGATTGGCCAGGTTTCACTCAGTTTGCCTGACGGATTGACTTGACCGTATAACAGTTGGGGGATGGCCTGGCCGCCGGCTTGACCGGGTAGGGCCATATAAAGCAGACCTTTGACCTTATAGATCCATGGTGTCTCGACCGGGCTGCCGGCCAGTAAAACGACAGCTGTGTTCGGATTGGCTTTGACGACCTGTGTGATCAATTCGTCATGACCGGATGGCATCTTCATATCCGAACGATCGAAGCCTTCTGACTCATAATTTGGAGGAAGACCGACCACAACTACAGCAATATCATGAGCTGCCGCCAGCTTCTTGGCCTCTACGATCAGACCGTCATCAGTCGAACCATCCTGATAGGTCCCTCTTGCATAGCCGGCATGAGGTAATTCATCGACTACATTAGTCAGTCTGGTGGGATTGATGTAGCTACTGCCGGCTCCCTGATAACGAGGGTGCTGAGCCATGTGGCCGATCAGACAGATCGATTGATCCTTCCGAAGCGGCAGTAGCTGATCATCATTTTTTAATAATACAGCACTCCCGAGGGCTGCCTGAAGAGCTAACTCATGATGGTCATCAAATGGAACCTCAGGCCGTGATTTGCTTGAATTGACACGATCGACCAACTGCACAACTCTGCCGGCGCAACAGTCAATGGTATTTTCATCCAGCTTGCCGGTTTCGACTGCCTTGATCACATCCTGTTCCATATATCCGCTGCCACCCGGCATGACCAGATCACAACCTGCCTTGTAACCTTTGATTCGATCATTCATTCCGCCCCAGTCGGTCATGACCAGACCGTCAAAGCCCCATTCCTGCCTCAGGATGTCTTGCAACAGCCATTGATTTTGGCTGCTGTAGACCCCATTGATTTTATTATATGAAGTCATGATGGTCTTCGGGTTGCTTTGTTTGACAGCGATCTCAAAACCTTTCAGATATATTTCGCGCAGTGTCCTGTCGTCCATCACGCTATCAGAGGAAAAACGCATGTATTCCTGATTGTTAGCTGCAAAATGCTTGGGACAGGCTGCGATCCCCCCGGATTGGACTCCCCGGATAAAACCGGCCGCCATATGACCGCTCAAGTAAGGGTCTTCGGAATAATATTCAAAGTTGCGTCCGTTCAAAGGGTTGCGTTTCATATTCAACCCGGGACCTAATAAGACTGACACGTTCTGGGCAGCGGCTTCTTTGGCAATGGCCTGACCGACCTGCTGTAGCAGTGTAATGTCCCAGCTACAGGCCGTGGTGGCCGCAGTTGGGAAACAAGTGGACGGGATGGCGTGATGGATGTCATGACGACTGCCATGTTCCGGCTGTTTTCTTAGTCCGTGGGGGCCATCACTCATCATGATGGATTCGATCCCGTACTGCTTAAAGCATTTGGTATGCCAAAAATCTTTGCCGCTTCCCAGGCGTACCTTCTCGTCAAGAGTCATTTGTTGGACAACTTGTGTTGAATTCATAGCGACCTCCTATTATTTCCTTATTATCATAGTACCACGACAGAAAGAGCGTTCCGTCGCAAAAGTATAAATGATGGATCGACCCATGGTATACTAATACTACGATGTATCTATGAATCGGAGATGAGGTAAAAATGAAACGATCGATTGGACTACTGATGGCCATCATCATGATATTGAGCCTGATGGCATGTTCTAAGCCGCCAGCTCAACATGATCATGTGACACTGACCTTGCCGGCAGAATTTATGACGGAGGCAACAGATCAGGACATTGAAGATATGATGGATGAAGACGGCATCGTCGATGCCAGCCGTAACGAAGATGGCAGTGTTCAGGTCGTATTGACGAAACAAGCTCATGAAAATACTTTGAAGGATATGAAATCAGGCACTGATGATGTGATCAGGGGTTTGATCGAAGGGGAAAATGCCGTTGCTTCATTCCGGGAGATCACTTATAACGACGATCATACAGCCTTTACGGTCCTGGCAGACAAGTCTTTGTATTCCGAATGGGATGCCTTCAGCGTGATCGGTTTTTATATGAGTGGAGCGATATATCAGCTTTTTGCCGGAGTTCCGGTAAAAGATATCGATGTCACAGTGAGAATACTCGACTATCAGACCGAGGAGGAACTGTTATCCGGTTCTTACCGGGAATTGAAAGATGCTCAGTAATCGGGGGAAGGGATGAGCCTTTTTTTTGCAGCTGTCATTGCGGTTATTTTATTCCATCTGACATATCGTTTTTGGGAAAAATTCGAATTTTCTCATGCATTGATGGTTCTCGGTTTGATTACTGTGATGCTATTCAGTCTGATCAGTTCCCTGGCGGGGCGGTTTTTGCCTCAACGTTGGGATCGAGTCGGGACAGGTCTGGCTATTATCGTGCTGTTCAGCTACATCTTTCGACTGATGGTTCGTTCAGGAAAAGACTAATTTGCAAACCATCAAACAAAATGATATTATGTTCTAGTCACGGGGCGTTAGCTCAGCTGGATAGAGTACCAGACTTCGAATCTGGGTGTCAGGGGTTCGAATCCCTTACGTCCCGCCATCAAAGAACTTTGGCTGTTGAATCAACGGTCAATGTTCTTTTTTTATGCCCGTGTCAGACCTAGAGGATGTGTTGGAAATAAAAAACCGGGAGCGAATGCTCCCGGAGTCTTAGGCAATTCTGAACTTTTGAATGTCGTTTTCTACTGTGTCGATTCCGGCGATGCCGAAGTTTTCTACCAGGACATTGGTCACATTCGGTGACAAGAAAGCCGGTAGAGTCGGACCCAGATGAATGTTTTTCACGCCCAATGAAAGCAGTGCCAGCAATACGATGACTGCTTTTTGTTCATACCAGGCGATATTATAGACTATCGGCAATTGGTTGATGTCTTCGAGTCCCAAGACCTTTTGTAGGGTCATTGCGATGACTGCCAGGGAATAGGAGTCATTACATTGACCGGCATCGAGCACTCTCGGAACACCACCGATGTCACCCAGGTCGAGTTTGTTATAGCGATATTTGGCACATCCGGCGGTCAGGATGATCGTATTCGGATCAAGTGCCTGGGCGAATTCGGTATAGTAATTTCGGGCTTTTTGTCGGCCATCACAACCGGCCATGACGTAGAATTGTTTGATCGCGCCCGATTGAACTGCTTCTACAACCGTGTCTGCCAGAGCCAGGACTTGATTGTGAGCAAAGCCTCCGACGATGGTGCCTTCTTCGATCTGGAGCGGAGCAGGCAAGGTTTTGGCCAGCTCAATGATCTCAGAGAAGTCTTTGTTGCCCTCAGCATCGGGTTCGATATGTTTAAATCCGGGATATCCGCAGGAACCGGTGGTGAAGACACGGTTTTTGTAGGAGTCCAGCGGTGGAACGATACAGTTGGTGGTAAACAGGATCGGTCCGTTGAAGCTTTCGAATTCAGGTTTTTGCATCCACCAGCTTCCGCCGTAGTTTCCGACGAAGTGGTCGTATTGTTTGAACTCAGGATAGTAATTGGCCGGGAGCATTTCTCCGTGGGTATAGACATCAACACCGGTTCCCTTGGTTTGCTCGAGCAGCATTTTCATATCATGCAGGTCGTGACCGCTGATCAGGATAGCCGGGTTGTTACGTGTGCCGATATTGACCTGAGTCATCTCGGGATGACCATATGTTTCGGTGTTGGCTTTGTCCAACAGGGCCATGACTTTGACACCGTATTCTCCGGTCTTGAGTGTCAGTGCGACCCAGTCGCCTACTTCTTTTTCTTCTAACAGGGCGGCCAGTGTCTCCGATACAAAATGATTGATCTCATCATCAGCATAACCGAGTTTTCTGGCATGATCGTTGTAGGCACAAAGACCTTTCAGGCCATAAGTAATCAGCTCTTTCAAGCTCCGGATATCTTCGTTTTCCTCACTAAGGACACCGACGGCTTCGGCTTTATTCAGCATATCGCTTTCATCGCCGACTTCCATGGTAGCAGCCGGATGTTGAACACCGGTTTGATTGGAAGCGTTTCTCGTATCGATCGTCAGTTGGATGCGTTTGGCAATGGCTTCATTGTCAAAGTTGGCATTGGTGATAGTGGTGAAAAGGTTTTCCATGATCACTTGAGCAATCACGGGATCAGCTGAACCGTTACTGCGATTTGCCTGATCGACCAGAGCCAGTCCTTTGGTAAGATAGATCAGCAAGTCTTGCAATCGAGCGGTGTCGGCTTGTTTGCCACAGACACCCTGCACGGTACAGCCTGTATTGCGGGCGGCTTCCTGGCACTGATAACAGAACATGTCCATATTTCCTCCTAAAGTCCGTTGTTTTACATTTACAATATCATTATATATAATGAATTCATCGATGTCAGTATCATATGTTACAGGAGTTGATAATGTTTCGAATTGTCGCTATGATCATGGCGGCCGGTTCATCAAAACGAATGAATGGCCGGGATAAATTGCTCTTACCGTATAAGAATAAGACCGTTATCGAAGCGGTGATCGAGCAATTCCTGGATCATCGATCGATCGACGAGGTCGTTGTTGTGACTTCGAGTGATGTTATAGTTTCCCGGGTACAACATTTACCGGTTCGGTTGGTCACCGGAGGAGACGAACGTCAGGATTCCGTCGTCTCCGGATTGACTGTATTAAAACCAACGGATTTCGTATTGATCCACGATGGTGCCCGGCCGTTTTTATCGGCTGATGCATTAGACCGGGCGATCGAAGCTGCCAGGCAGGGTGAACCGTTTGTGCTGGCGGTTCCTGTCAGCGACACCCTGAAAAGAGTAGCTGATGGCATGGTGATCGAGACACCTGACCGTTCTGAATACTGGGCTGCTCAGACTCCGCAGGGAGCCATCGTAAGTGATCTTGTCAAAGCATATCAACAAGCCAAAACAGGCGGGGAGAAAATGACAGATGATTCCTCAGCGCCTGAACGGGCCGGTTTTTCAGTTGCAGTCGTTCCGGGCGATCATGCCAATCGAAAGCTTACTACACCGGAGGATATGAGGTTGTTATG
>JAAZLX010000032.1 GCA_012799095.1 Tissierellia bacterium | reverse complement strand
TGCCCGATGTTGCTCCGGATCCAACCAGGAATCTCCGCCCGGCAGAATCAGCGCCAGAGCTTGCTCAGACTGGACCTCATCTATTGTGATATCAGGTAAGACCTTAAGGCCGCCCATCGTCAGGACAGGATAACTGGTTTGTCCAACTGTTGTTAACTGAACCGGAGGGGCATCTGTAAAAAACAGTTCACGCCGGCCCAGTTCGGCTGTCAAATAACCAATCTCCCAATCGGCCAGTCCATCAAATACATACAGATAAACAGTATCTTTCATGGCATCTCCTTTCCGATTGATATTGATTATGTACCCAGTTCCGGAACAAGATTCGTCCCTCCTCCTCTTTTTCAAAAAATAAAATCCTCCAAGGAGGAGGAAAAACGACCAGAACTATCATATTTAGGATTGCATATAGCGCCACAGTTTGATGATGAGTTGCTGATTGCGGATCGACACTTCAGCCTTATCGGTCAAATATCCCACCAAGTGAAGCGCTCGCTCGATATCCTGTCCCAGCAATTCGTCATAATAATCGTCATATTCGACCAGACGGGGGACATTGAGCTTTTCTAAAATACTTTCTAAATCAACGGTACTATCACCGATATTGCCTCTGATCTCAATAATCGTCTCACCTTTTTCCAGCGACAAATAAAGCGACAGGTGTGTCACATGGCGAAATAGAAAATAGTTGACCAATTCGGTCCCGATTCGACTTATTTTTTGTTGTTCATTCTTCATGTTTGGAGAACCTTTCCTGAATCTTATTAAGCAGCGGAACGGATAAAGCAGCAATGAATCCGCCTGACAGACCATTATTATACAGGTTTAAACCCCCGTGGACAAACCCGATATTCATCGCCATAGCATTATGAAGTGCAGCCACCACTAATCCGGCGAATAGACCGAATTGACCGGCAATCGGTGCCAAGGTGGTGGCAAACAATCCGACCAGTATGCTTTCGGTCCCTGATGGATCATACATATTGAATGTGGTGGTGATAAACACCCCCAGCAGGATAGGAAAGACATTGCGGGGGTGCTTCCCAAATCCGCCAAAAGCCACTACTGTTAAAATCGCTCCCACGATCGGGCCATTGATCACCCCATTTGATGCTCTGACGTATAGCAGGCTGAGCAAACCCAATAAGCCCATGTTTAACATAACTAACGGTACACCGTGCTCTACCAGAAAGTCACTGACCATGCGACCGCTTGACTTTAAGAGTGTGCCATATCCTTTGAATCCTTTATTTGTCCAGATCCCATAGCTCGTCATACCGAAAAATAATATCAATAAAAACATAAACACCATATAGTCATCACCCTCGTAAACAAAACGTACCGGTGTGATTTCTACGGCGAACATCCGGGCAAAGGCAACAAAGGCCATCCCGATGATTCCTGAAGTAAAACCAACATTGTACAGATTGTAGCCTTGGTGAAAGTTCAAGAACTGAACTGATAAAGGTACCAGGATAAATCCGACAGTTACACCTACCAGCACCCCGATCGGAACGGACCAAGCATAGTCCATCCCAACACCAAAGATGATTTCACTGACGATCGGCGCCATTGCGGTCCCGAACAGAGCAATATGAACCAGATTGGCAAAAGGGGTCTTTTGGGACTTGGCATACAGCCAGACTCCCAGAGGTATCGGAAAGGTATTGATCAGATTCTTACCAAAAAACGAAAAACCACATACCGTGATCAATGCAGCGGCTACCGCTCCGGTAATACGGGCACCGGTCATTTGGACAGCTGCAACCGATATCACGAGTAGTGCTCCGGCGTTAAAAAAGGCTGATCCGACCGAACCGATTGCCATATAATCGCTGATCAGATTGCTGGGAGCAATCAAAATTCGATATAAGCCGGCAAACATTTCCTGCGGCGTGTCGATCATAAAAGCATAAGCAATCATGAGAAAACCGAGAACATAAAATGGTTGAAAAGACAGTTGTCTGAATATTCGTTTTTCTTGCAACGTTCCTCCTACCCGACGGCGTCAGCAATCATCTGGCACAACTGATTATAATGAATACCGGCGGCGGCAGCCTCCTGAGGTAGCAAGCTGGTTGGTGTCATTCCCGGAAGGGTGTTGGCTTCCAGACAGTAAAATTCACCTTCTTCGTTCATCAAAAAGTCGATCCGGGAATAGCTCCCTAAGTTCAGGCTGTCATGGACCTGCAATGCCAGTTGTTGCAGCTCGGCTGTTTTGGCCGGATCGATCTCGGCTGGACAAATTTCCGAAGCCATACCGGCCTGATATTTGTTTTCATAATCATAGAAACCACCCCGGGGAATAATTTCTATCACCGGCAGAGCCTGTCCGAGCAGCACGCCCACTTGCAATTCGCGACCGGGTATGTATTGTTCGATCAAGACATCCGGAGCGTATTCAAAGGCATAATGTAAAGCAGCCTCGAGTTCGTCTTTTGATTTGACGATCGACACCCCGATGCTGGAGCCGCAATTGAGTGGTTTGACCACACAGGGGATGTCTATCTCAGGCAGGGTCTCGCCAACACGGAGATGGATCCAATCGGCATTTTTGATTCCGGCTGAGCTCATCAGTTTTTTGGCGATCAATTTGTCCATCGCCAGGAAACTTCCACCGTAACCGGTACCAGTATATTTGATATCAAAGCAATCAAAGGTCGCCTGAAGCTGACCATTTTCTCCGATATCACCGTGAAGCGCCATAAACACAATGTCAGCCGCCATGCAGATCTTTAACACATTGGGGCCGATCTTTTTATCACCCTGACCATAATCGCGCTTCAGTTGTTGTAGATCAGGAGCGTGCCGCGGCACGGAATACTGAAATGTTTTATTGTCGTCTTTCGTGAAAAACAAATCATCGATCGACTTGTTTTCCAAGTCGTCTCCCAGATATAGATCCAGCAGACAGACTTGATTCCCATTGTCTATCAGGGCGTTGGCGATCAGCGCACCTGATGTCAATGAAACATCTCTCTCCGGGCTTAAGCCTCCGGCTAGCACAACTATTTTCATGTGATTCCCTTTCGTAACATTGCTTATTATACCATATCTTATCAGCTGACTAAGGCCTCTTACGGCTTGCCTTGTCCGCTTTGCAAATGAATATTGCTGTCTGAATGCTATCAATTAATTATAGCACCTAACAATGCCATTTATGAATACGACTGATAATACCAGGGCCGGCGGACCATCTTATCATGCCGGTCTGAATTCGCCCAACCAATGTTTTCTTCGATACAAATAAAAGCCATAGGCAATGGTCAGTAAATTAGACATACTCATCGCCAGCCAGATAGCAGTCGAGCCCATATTTGAGAAGCGGGATAATATCACGATCATCGGAAGCCGAATGACCCACAACCTCCCGATTTCCATGTACATTGCATACTTAGTGAAGCCTGAACCCTGAAACAGACCCTGGAAAATACTGAACATGCCCATCAAAGGGATCGTTGGTAAAATATAGTAAATATAAATCATGGAGTGATGTAATACATCCTGTGCTCCACTTTGCAGGAAAAACAGGATCAATTGTTCCGCCCAAATAAAGATTGCGATCGCTCCCAGACCGCTGACGACCAGGTTGATAAGATTGGCTTTGTGAAAGGCTTCCGTTACGCGTTCTGGTTTTCTGGCACCTAGATTTTGACCGACGATCGATGTCAATCCGCCGCCGATCCCCATTGCCGGTTGCATCACCAGTCCCGTCACCCGGTTGACTAGGGCATACGCTGCCATGACAGCCGTTCCAAAATCTTC
>JAAZLX010000031.1 GCA_012799095.1 Tissierellia bacterium | reverse complement strand
TCATCGCCAGGAGCATCTTGCGGAAGTTTTCCGCCTGCTGCAACTCTAAGGATTCATATTGGATCCGTTCGATCTTGGTGACGCCCTCGACGATCTCAGCGACATCTTTGCCGAACTTGGCCTGGATCGAGTCATGGGTATATTGGGTATCTTCGATCACATCGTGCAACAGCCCGGCAATCACTGTGTCTTCATCCAACTCCAGCTCTGCCAATATCAAGGCCACTTGGATGGGATGCGACACATAAGGCTCGCCACTAGAGCGAAACTGTCCGGCATGGGCCGTTTCGGCCATCCGGTAGGCTTCGCTTACCCTGGTTTCCTGAAAGATGATATTCAATTCATGCAGTCGTTTCAGAAAATCCTGTAGATCCATACTAGTCCTCGTATTTTACCACCGAATGGACTTCATAGCCGGCCAGCACATCGCGGCCCGGCAGGAAGTTCAATTCAATCAAGTAGAGACACGCCGCCACTTCCGCCCCGAGGGCTTCAGCCATCTTGATCATAGCCGACGATGTCCCGCCGGTGGCGAGTAGATCGTCAACGATCAGCACCTTGTCACCCGGTTTTATGGCGTCCCGGTGGATTTCCAGCGCATCGATGCCGTACTCCAGTTCATATTCATAGTGAAACACCTCAGCCGGCAGTTTTCCGGGCTTGCGCACCGGAACAAAGCCTTTGTTCAACAAGTAGGCGATCGGTGTCCCCAGCACAAAGCCCCTGGCTTCAGCCGCCAGGACATAGTCAAACTCATACTGGGCTGCCAGTTCGACCAGCGAATCGATCGCCTGTCGAAATGCCTGCGGATCTTGAAGTAATGTCGTGATGTCCTTAAAGCTGATCCCGGCTTTGGGATAGTCCTCAACCACCCGAATCGTGTCAATCAAGTTCATGGTAATCCTCCAAAATTCTTTGCGATTTGCGGTAGAAGTCAGAGCTGTACAGATTGAGTTTCTTACCCTCATCATGCCAGGTCAGTTTCATATAGAAATCATTTTTAGTATACGTTAAAAGTCCCAGGCTTTCAAACAATTTGATTTGTAAGTTCAAACGCAACGCATCCGGCTGGCTTCTCAGGTCGATCCCATCGGAATTCTTTTTCAGTTCACGGTAGGTTTTTACCAGATCAGGCCGTGTCGGCAGATGTGAGATCAGTTCCGCCAGATCATCCGGGTCGTTCCCGGCTAGATCGCCCAGCTGTTCGGCCGGCTTGACACCGTGTTGATACGCCCGGTACAAGCCGATCAACCCGGTCTGTTCGACGTGTGGATCATAGCTCAGCACGAGCTGCCACAAGCGTTCGATCTCCGACTCAAACAGCGGGCTTTTCGGGGTCAGGATAAACTCGCTCCGGCGATGATCCGCCAGGATCAGCTGCAGCTGACTGACACCCTGAAAATTGTTCCGTTCCATCCGAAACAACAGATCATACTTCTCACCGAGGACCCAGTCCGACTCGGTAACAGAAAAAGTCACCATTTTGATCATCCGGCTGCCATTTAAAAACTCCAGCGCCGCCGCCTGTCTGTTTTTTCCCATCAAACGAATTCGTTGCAGCCTGAGCTGATCGAGCCGAAACAACGGGGCCGGATTTCCGGCACCGAAGGGTTCGAGTTGCTCCAGTTGATCCAAGAAATCGAGCTGGATGTCATTTGTTTCGACCGGATAATAATCGAAGCTGGCTAGGGTATCCTCATCGGTCAAAACCTCACCGGCATACGCCTCCATCTGCTGTTTGAACGACTGGAAATTATCGCGCTCCAGTTCCAGCCCTGCTGCTACCTGGTGGCCGCCAAACCGTTCGAGATGGGACTGGTTGGCCTGGAGTGCCTGGAGCAGAGAAAACCGGCCGATCGACCGGCCTGAGCCTTTCAGGCTGTCGGCTTCGGTCAATAGGATGACCGGACGACGATACTTTTCAGCCGCTTTGGATGCAGCCAGTCCCAGGACTCCGGCCAGCCAATGCCGGCTCTTTTCAATGATCATCGGCGGAATGGTTTCCAGCCTGTCATTTAAATCCTTCAAAATAGCATCGGTCGCCTGACGGCGCGTCCGGTTGGCTGTGATCAGATCCTGAATGATCCGATGTAATTGCAGCGGATCGCGTTCCGTCAACAGCTGATAAGCCGGTACCGGCGAATCGAGCCGCCCGGCGGCATTGAGCAGCGGACCGATCCGAAAAGCCAGGTCGGACGCTTTGACCTCTAGCGGCAGCTTCAGTTCCCGCATCAATATCTTCAGACCGGTAATGGTCGTATCAGGTAGCGCCTGTAAGCCCTGCTGTACGATCCAGCGGTTCTCCCCGACCAGCGGCATAACATCAGCCACCGTGCCCAGGGCGGTCAGTTCGATCAAACCCTGTGGCAGATCATAGCCCATCTCCCCCAACTGCCGGATCAGCTTATAAGCTACTCCGACGCCGGCCAGATCGGCAAAGGGATATCCGTCCAACTTCGGGTTGACCACCATCGTATCCGGCAACTTCTCGCACGGCTCATGATGATCGGTAATGATGACATCGACCCCCTGCTGTGTCAATTGTTCGACTTCCTGAACAGATGTGACACCGCAGTCGACCGTGATCAGCAGGTCGATATCAGATACCAGAGCGATGCTGACAGGATTTAATCCATAGCCCTCGGTATAGCGATTCGGCAGGTAGACGGTCGGTTCCACCCCGTGATGGCGAAAGAACCTGGCCCAGAGTGCACTCGAGGTGATCCCGTCGACATCATAATCACCAAACACACCGATCCTCTCCCCCTGCTTGATGGCATGATCGATCCGTCGGGCAGCCGGTAGCTGATCACTCATGGGCCGGTCGACCAATCCGGGATGTAAAAACTGTTCGATGTCGTGTTTGGTCTGAAAACGACTATATAATAGATTTGTTAAAGACAAAGAAAGCCCTAATTCAAGGGCTTGAGAAGGTGTGACATTGGATTCGATTTTATTCCAGCGGTTGGGATGGAGTCTCATGAACTATTGTCTTTTCTTCTGTCGGATAAATCGTCCGGTCGAGTTGCTTGCGTTGATCGATCAGCTGTTGTTCCAGACCGGCGATCTGTCGTTTCATGTCATTTATTTGTGACCGTTTTTTAAATTTATCACCCAGGCTCATCACCCAGCTCAGTCCCATGCCGATCAGGACACTGATACCGATCAGGACCGGCAGGACAACATCAAATTGGGCAAAGACGAGATTGACGGGCACGGCAACATTGTTCAGGATGGCAAAACTCAGAAGCAGGACAAGGATGATTAATAACACGATCAGGTATTTTTGCATGTGATAGCCTCCTTAGACACCTTTACGGTTTAAATATACCCAAAGTGGTCCTGCGATAAATATGGAGGAATACGTGCCGATGACAGTGCCCCACAAGAGTGGGAAGGCAAACTCACGGACCGATGATACCCCAAAGATATACAGCATCAGGATGACCAAAAAGGTCGTCAGTGAAGTAAAGATCGATCGGGTCATGGTTTGACGGATCGACAGGTTGGCGATCTGAGCCGGACTGGCTTTCCTTTGCTGTTTGACATTTTCCCGGATCTTATCGAAGATGACGATGGTATTGTTGATCGAGTAGCCGACGATCGTCAAAATGGCAGCGATAAAGGAGCTTGAAACAGTCGTCCGGAAGATAGCGTAAATCGCCAGCAGGGCCAGCGTATCATGGACCAGGGCGATCACGGCCGCGATCCCGTAGTTGAATTTAAACCGAATCGAGATATAAGCTAACATGGCTGCCGTGGCGATCAGGATGCTGATGATGGCCCGTTGCGATATTTCCCGACCGATCGCCGGTCCAAACTGTTCACCGGCCATAAACGCGTCATCTGTCAGACCGTATTCAGTCTGGATCAGGCCAAAGACTGCTTCCCGCTGTTCGGAATCTAGCGGTG
>JAAZLX010000221.1 GCA_012799095.1 Tissierellia bacterium | reverse complement strand
TCAAGAAGATCCACTGGGTCCACTTGTAGTACTCCGGATCCGAGGTATAGACGAATCGGTCCCAGTCAAAACTGTAGCCCAGACTTTTCAGTTGTCGGGTCATGTTTTCCATATTGTGTTCGGTGATGATTTTGGGGTGGACTTTATGCTTGATGGCATAGTTTTCCGCCGGCAACCCAAAGGAATCAAATCCGATCGGAAACAAGACATTTTTTCCTTCCATCCGGTGTTTCCGTGCTACCACATCGAGGGCAGTATAACTCCGGGGATGTCCGATATGCAGACCCTCCCCTGACGGATAGGGAAATTCGATCAGGATATAGTCTTTCTCTTTGGTGTGATCGATCACCGTCTGAAAGGTTTTTTCGCTTGCCCAGACCTGCTGCCATTTCTTCTCGATCCGGTTAAAATTGTACTTCTCCATGATAACTCCTTAAATAAAAAAGGACCTGTTAGGGGCGTTGCCACGCGGTACCACCCTAATTGACCAAGGTCCTCTTAAGTGTCTTTTATTGGGGACTAACCAGTTTTCAAGGCGAGTTCGGGTGAGCTTGATCCATTGACTTGCACCGACCGTCAATTCTCTTGGGATGGCTTCACCGTACTACTCCTGTATTATTTACTTGAGAATCATTATATCAGAGCCGGATGACATAATCAATTACCCGATCAACGGGAATCGAACTCAACTATGCCATTCCGCTACCGGTTGCGTGCTGTCGATTCGGTACAGCTCAGCCGAACCACCCAATTCATGGATCAATTCCCGGATCAGACTGACCGCTTGATCGATCGCCTCTGCCTGAGCTTCAAACGCCACCAGGTGGAAGTAGACGGCAGTTGTATCAAGATCGGTTTTGCCCAGCTCCGATTGGCGCCACAAACCGCGTCGGGTCTGGATCTCATTTCCGCTGACCCATGCCAGCTCTCCTGCCGGAACATCTTCCCAGGTCTGTTCTCCCAACGGCAGGAACCGGTCTCCGTCCTGTGTCAAACGAAGTGACAGATCCTCCGACAACTCACGCCTGTCATGCGACCCCATCGAAAGCTGAGTCCGAAGACTGATGGCGTTGAGGCGATCGACCACCTTATTGATCAGAGGCAGCTGACCACCTTTGGCGATCCGCTTCAACATGGCTTCGATCGAGGGTGGAAATCGGTTGGGATTGATCCCGGCCTTTTCCATCAAACCGCGATACGCCGCCACTGTCGCTAAGGAACGGATATCAGACTCCCCATAACGTTGTCGAAACTCATGCTCGGCCTGGCGAAGAATGTGTTCATCGTGCTCATCACCGGCTGTGTTGGTAATGTCTTTGGCGACCAGCAGGTAGACGACCAGATCGGGTGCCAGGGACAGAACTTCAGGACTGATGGTATATGTCATGTCGCCACCTAACGCTGGATGATTTCGACGTCATAGCCGTCGGGATCGGTGACAAAGTAAATATTCGGCTTGCCGCCGCGAACAGAATACATTTCTGTCACCTGATAACCGAGGGATCGATGCCGGCCGTGAGCTGCTTCCAAATCATCGGTCACCATGGCGACATGAGAGAATCCATTACCGATGTCATACGGACCGTGATCGTAGTTATACGTCAGCTCCAGTTGGTGTTGGCTGATGCCGTCGCTCAGAAAAACCAGGGTAAACTGATCTTCCGGTTTATCCATCCGACGGGTCTCGACATAGCCGAGCGCTTCGGTGTAGAACTTGACTGATGCTTCCAGATCGGCTACCCGGATACAGGTGTGAACCGTTTCAAATTTCATGATATGCTCCTTAAGTCTTTGCCGGCATAGTTTAGGACCTCGACGCCATCGGAGGTAACCAGGACTAGATCTTCGATCCGGACGCCGAATTTGCCCGGCAGGTAGATGCCCGGTTCAATACTGAAAATCATTCCTTCTTCTACCGGCTGATGATTGGTCGAAGAAACATCACCGGCTTCGTGGACCTCGCGACCAATGCTGTGACCCGTCCGGTGGATGAAATATTCACCATACCCGGCAGCTGTGATCGTATCGCGGGCGGCAGCATCGATTTCAGAAAACGGCACGCCCGGTCGGATGGCTGCGATGGCATTGAGGTTGGCCGCCCGGACGATCTCGTAAACCCGGCGGAACTCATCATCCGGTTCCCCGATGTAGATGGTCCGTGTCATGTCAGAACAGAATCCGTCCTTGCGGCAGCCAATATCTAAAACGACCGCACCCTGACCCAACTCCGTGTCGTCCGGCTGGTGATGAGGATCCGCGCTATGGTCATCATAACCGACGATCGGTTCAAAACTGAAGCCGTCTGATCCGACTTCCTGATAGATCTCCTCCAGGCGGGCGATCACGTCTTTTTCTGTCATCCCGGGGCTGATTTCCCCGATCAGTTGCTCCATTGCCAGATCATTCAAGGCACTGGCCAGTCTCATCCCTTCAATCTCCACCTCATCCTTACGTTGGCGGAGCGAATCGATCAAGTCGGAACCATGTTCCAGCTGAACAGTCGGCTTTTGTCGCAACAGGTCGATCAAAAAGTGGGCCGGCCAGTTCTTATCGATCCCAATTTTTCCCTCACCCAGCACTTGAGCCAACCGCTCGATCGGTCGATCAGTATCAGAATACCACTCGACCGGGAAGGGAAAATCAGCCACCGGAATCAACTGATTCAAAAAAAACCGGTGTTGTCCGGCAGCGTCTACCAAAAATATCAACAGCCGCTCATCGGTCTTGAACTTGACCTCCGTCAAGTATTCGATTGCCACCGGATCACTTACGATCAGATGTTCCATGTCGTGTTGTGTCATTAAATCGATCAGTCGTTCCAGTCTCATCAGCCTAACCTCCCTGCGAGATATCCAGTACTTAGTGCCAGTTGTAAGTTGTAACCGCCGGTCGGACCGGCTATATCCAGACACTCACCGGCAAAATACAGTCCTTTGATGGTGCGGTGTTCCAGTGTCTTGGCTTTTAATTGTTTGATATCGACCCCACCGAGTGAGATCGTCGCCTGCTCGATATTCCCCGGCCGTTCGACGGTGACCGGATGTGCTTTGAACCGATCGAGCAACTCTTCCCGGTCAGACTTTTTCAGGTTCGCCATGTCCGTCTCCTGATAAAGATCAAGCACATAGGCCATCAACCGTTTTGGCAATAGACCGGCCAGGCCTCTCTGCCTTTGCTTTCGACTGCCAAACAGCGTATCGGCCAACTGCTCCCGTGTCACATCCGGTAACAGATCGATGGTGATGGCCAGCGGGAAGGTTTCTGCCGACAGATGATTGCTCAAGTCGAGCACTGCCGGTCCACTCAGCCCATAATGGGTAAACAGGATCTCTCCCCGGATCCGTTGACGTTGATAAGCTAATACCGCATCAGTCAAAGCGATTCCCATCACCGGCGAAAAATCATTCCGGGTATACAATGACACCAGCCCCGGACGCCAGGCTATACGATCGATTGATGCCAGCGAAGCTAACAGTTTTCCATCACTGCCGGTCACGGAATAACTGATGCCCCCGGTGGCAATGATCACCTTGTCAGCCGGTTCAAACCGGCTTGTGCGTATTCCGATTACCCGGTCGTCTTCCATCGATATGCCGGTGACTTTTGTGCTTCGTCTCAGCTCGACTCCGGTTTGTTGCAGTTGCTGTTTGAAACAGTCCAGGATATCACCGGCTCGGTCTGTCGCTGGATAATACTTGTCCCCCTCGAGCTTGAGCTTGACCCCATGGCGTTCAAAGAAGGCCACGACATCGTCAGGACTCAGTGCGGAAAGCGCCGGACGGATGAAGTGAGCCGGACCGGTCAGCCGCTCCAAAAAGACCTGCTGTGAGACAGCGGTGGTGATATTGCATCGTCTTCCCCCGGTGATCAGAAGCTTCCTGCCCGGATCAGCATTTTGTTCATACAAACGGACATGATGACCCAGACGGGCAGCACTGATCGCTGCCATCATCCCGGCCGGTCCGCCACCGACGACGGCTACCTGATAACTCATCCCCGGTAATTGACAAACTGAGTGTTGAAATCAAACTCGGCCTCACGGATCAACTGCATGACGGCTTGTAGATCATCCCGTTTCTTGCCCGTGATGCGAACCGTGTCACCCTGGATCTGAGCGCTGACTTTGAGTTTGGAATCCTTGATCAGCTTGGTGATTTTTTTGGCCTGATCCTGATCGATCCCGACCCGGGCTGTGATCACTTGTTTGACCCTTCCGCCCAGACTGCTTTCTACCTTGCCATAAGCAAAGGCTTTCAGCGGGACTTCCCGCTTGGTCAAACGCAACTCCAGTATGTCGAGCACCTGTTTCAGGCTGAAGTCATCGGAGCTGTGGATCGTGATGTCTTTGTCGCTTCGTTCGATCGTGGTCTTGGAATCTTTTAAATCAAATCTGTTGTTGATTTCTTTTAGAGCCTGAGAGATCGCATTGTCCACTTCGTTCAGTTCGACCTGCGATACGATATCAAAGCTGGGATCCTTGGCCATATATCCTCCTAATGTCTAGTGATCATGATGAGAAATGGTTCCTCGCCCGACAAATCATTTTCCACCACCACCAGCCGAAAGACAGGATCGGCGTGAACAGTGGCGTAAAGAGAATTGTCTGACTGAAAGTCAATATTGACGACGTTATAACGCTCCTTGAGAGCTGACAGCACCTCCTGAGGAGTAGCATCGGTTAAGATCAATTCGGGATCATCTGTTTCAGAAAACACCCGATCGGTCGGACTGAATAATTCGATCGTCTGCTGGTTCGGTCCACTGCAGCCGGTCAACAAAAAAAGCAGGATCACCAGGATCCCACAGTACTTCATGACTGATAGGCTACTGGTAAGTCCTTCCAGAGCCGTTCCAATGAATAATATTCACGTTGATCTTCATCGAACAGATGAATGATCAGATCGTTGAAATCAAGTAATACCCAACCGCTATCAGCTTTGCCCTCCCGGGCTTGCAGTGGTAATCCGAGTTTTTCGACCAATTCTTCCAGTTCCCGGGCCAATGCCTGTAAATGGCGTTTGTTGCGCCCGGTACAAATCAAAATATAGTCCGTCTCCGAACTGACACCCTGGACATCGATCCCCGTGACATCACGAGCTTGCTTTTCATCCAGGTAGTTCATCACCTTTTGGGTAATTTCTGTTTGATTGATCAAATAAACCTCCTTGTTTGTTTTCTTCAGTATACCCAAAAAAATCTATTCTGGCTATCTTAAGCCTTGCAGCTTGCGTTGTTTGACGATTTCATCCCGCATCTGGATGGTATGTGTACTCATTCGCTTTCCCTGTTGATGCAGATAGGTCCTGGTCACCTGAATAAACATCAGGATAGCACCGTCAAGATCTTTGGTCGCCATTTGGCGGATCACATCGATCAAAGGGAATTGTCGTCCCGACTCGATCCCGTCGGCCAGAAAAATAATTTTCCCCAGCGTATCGAGCCCCGGTTTTCCCACCGTATGCCACTCGATCGCTTCCAGCAGCGATCGATTCTTGATCCCGATCCGTTTGGCATAACGAGCCGAGATCCCGGCATGGCTCAAGTCCCGGTCCTTTTTTGAGCGGCCGACAAAATACCCGACGTCATGCAGCAGGGCTGCTTTGATTGCCTTCTTCTGACTGGCCCCGTGGATCTTGGCCAGTTTTTGGGCACATTCAGCCATTCGAAGGGAATGGAGGTACTTTTTTTTCGACAAGATGGGTTGGACTAGCGCATCAATTTCTTTGACGGTCACGGTAAACACCTTCGTTATGAATGAATTCGAGTACTTTATCCGGTACCAGGTAGCGGGCCGATCCGCCGCGCATAATGGTTTCACGGATATAACTGCTTGAGATATCAATATCAGGAAAATCGACCAATCGAATGTCGGCCTGATATTTCTTGTTCAGCCGCATTACTTCCGACTCCAATTGAGCCCGGGTGTGACTGGGACGATAAGCTGCCAGGAATACGACTTCCTGTAACAACTCTTCAAATGTCATCCAACCTTCCAGCTCCATGATCGAATCGGCTCCGGCAATAAAGTAGATCTTAACACCGGGGTATTGCTGTTTCAGGATCCGAATGGTATCGATCGTATAAGAAGGTTCCGGGCGATTCAACTCCAGATCAGACACTTCAAAGCCCTGATTGCCCTGAATGGCCAACTCGACCATGAAACACCGGGTCTCCGCCTTGGTCATGGTCAGCTTCTGTTTGAACGGACTCAGTTTGGCCGGCATAAACAGGACCTTGTCCAGCTGAAATCGCTCAAGTGCTGCTTGAGCCAACATCAAATGACCGACATGGATCGGATCGAACGATCCCCCGAAGATACCGATTCGTGCCTGTGTCATCGCGGCAGCTGGATCCTGTCTTGAGCATCGAGTGTTCGAGAGCGGCGATAAAGGACAAACTTTTTGCCGACCGCCTGGACAAACTCAGCCCCCAATTGCTCGGCGACTTCGTTGGCGGCTTGTTTGGCTTTCATATCGGCCGCATCCAGGATCGAGATCTTGACCAACTCGTGATCATCCAGGATCTTGTCCGCTTCGGCATAAAAACTTTCGCTCAATCCGTTTTTGCCGATGTGCAGCAATGGCTGCAGGTTGTGGGCCAGGCCCTTCAGATAACTTCTTTCTTTTCCACTGATCATGTTTTACTCCGTATATTCAAATGCATAGTTGGCCACCCGGACGGTATCTCCGTCCTGGATGCCCATCTTCTTCAGTTCGTCATACACACCCATTTTATTGAGCTGGTTCTGGAACCGGATCCGGGAAGTGTAGCTCTCAAAATTGGTCGAGCGCAACAACCGGTCGATCGGCAGCCCCTCCACGACATATTCGTCGTCTTCAAACGTATAATAGATGTTTTCGTCCGGTGCTTCCGGTTCATAGTAATCGAGGTCTTCAAACATCTCAAACGGTTCGATCTCATCCAGACGGGTCGTGATATACGACATGCCCTGTGAGATCCCTTCACCCGTTACGGTCGATGTGACAAACACCGCGATATCTCGTTGTTTAAAATAGTCTACCACCGCTTGGATGTCCTGTCGATCGTAAACCAGGTCGGCTTTGTTTAAAAATACCACTTTTTCCCGTTCCGCCAGACGTTCGGAAAAACGTTCGATCTCCCGCTCAATGATCTGATAGTCCTCGATCGGATCGCGCTCTTCACTGCCTGAGACATCGAGCACATGCAGGATCATTCGGGTCCGTTCAACGTGGCGCAGGAATTCAAGTCCCAGACCGACGCCTTCGGCCGCTCCTTCGATGATACCCGGAATATCGGCCATGATAAAGCTTTT
>JAAZLX010000220.1 GCA_012799095.1 Tissierellia bacterium | reverse complement strand
CGCGGTGCGTCTGATCAATTGGGCGGTATCGTCAGTTCAGTCTACGGAGCGAAAATCATGAAGCAGCTCGGACTGATCCCGGAAGGGTACAGGATTTTAGTCACCGGGACTGTTCAGGAAGAAGACTGTGACGGCTTATGCTGGCAGTACATAATTCAAGAAGGTGGCATCCGTCCGGAATTTGTTGTTTCGACCGAACCGACCGACGGCGGCATCTATCGCGGGCAGCGGGGACGGATGGAGATCCGGGTCGACGTCCGAGGGATTTCCTGTCATGGCTCGGCACCGGAACGGGGCGACAATGCCATCTATAAAATGGCCGATATTCTACAAGATGTCCGATCTTTGAACGAAAACGATGCCGAGGAAAGCACCGAGATCAAAGGTCTGGTCAAAATGCTCGACGAAAAATACAATCCTCAATGGGAAGAGGCCAACTTCTTAGGTCGCGGTACGATCACCGCCTCGGAAATATTCTTTTCCAGTCCCAGCCGATGTGCTGTCGCAGATGGTTGCTCGGTCTCGCTCGACCGGCGTATGACGGCCGGTGAAACCTGGCAGAGCTGCCTGGAAGAAATTCGTCAACTGCCGAATGTTAAAAAGTACGGAGCTGATGTCACGGTCTCAATGTATGACTATGACAAGCCATCCTATACCGGATTGGTCTATCCGATCGAATGTTACTTCCCCACCTGGGTCATCCCGATGGATCATCCCGTGACACTGGCTCTTGGTGAAACCCACAAAAACCTGTACGGAGACAAGCGGACCGGTTCCGCTTCAACCATGATCGAAAGACAGGCCCGTCCCTTAACAGACAAGTGGACCTTCTCGACCAATGGCGTCACTATCATGGGCCGCAACAATATCCCGGTGATCGGTTTTGGTCCGGGAGCAGAAGCTCAAGCACACGCCCCGAATGAAAAAACCTGGAAAGACGACTTAGTGGTCAATGCTGCAGTCTATGCTGCCCTGCCGATGACATATGTCAAATAGGAGAAAGAATGAATCTCAAAACGTATACCGATAAACTGGAACAATTGGATTTCTCGAACATGCACCTGAAGGATTTCCTTTTGACCTGGGAACACAGCCCGGAAGAGTTGGAAGCCGTTTTCACCCTGGCAGACGCACTGCGTGATATGCGCGAGAATAATATCTCACCCAGAATCTTTGATTCCGGACTGGCCGTCTCGAATTTCCGTGACAATTCGACCCGCACCCGCTTCAGCTTTGCCTCAGCCTGTAATATGCTAGGACTGACGGTACAGGACCTGGACGAGGGAAAATCACAGATCGCACATGGCGAGACCGTACGGGAGACAGCCAATATGATTTCCTTCATGGCTGATGTGATCGGCATTCGCGATGATATGTATATCGGCAAGGGCAATAGTTATATGCGGGAAGTCGCTGATTCAGTCCAGCAGGGATTTGACGCCGGGATCCTGGAACAGCGTCCCACCTTAGTCAACCTGCAGTGTGATATCGACCACCCGACTCAGTCGATGGCTGATTTACTTCATATCATTCATGAGTTCGGCGGGATCGAAAACCTCAAAGGGAAAAAAGTTGCCATGACATGGGCATATTCTCCCTCCTACGGCAAACCCTTGAGTGTCCCTCAGGGGGTCGTCGGATTATTCACCCGAATGGGCATGGATGTGGTACTGGCTCATCCGGAAGGCTATGAGATCATGTCCGAAGTCGAACAGGTCGCTCTCAAAAACGCCGAACAAACCGGTGGGTCATTCACCAAGACACATTCGATGGCAGAAGCATTCCAGGATGCTGATATCGTTTACCCGAAAAGCTGGGCCCCATATAGCGCCATGGAAAAACGGACCGAGCTCTATAGTGCAGGCGATCAGGCCGGGATCGATCAATTAGAGCTCGAGCTGCTGGCACAAAACGCTCAGCACAAAGACTGGGAGTGCACCGAAGAAATGATGCAGCTGACCAAAGACGGCCAAGCCCTCTACCTGCACTGTTTACCGGCAGATATCAGCGGTGTCAGCTGTCAGCAGGGCGAAGTCGTCGCCAGCGTATTCGACCGTTACCGTGATCCGCTTTACAAGGAAGCCAGTTACAAGCCTTATATCATTGCCGCGATGATTTTTCTGGCCCGAATCAAGGATCCGGTGGCGACACTGAATCGTCTGGCAGAGCAAGCCAACCAACGATTCCGGGAATAGAGCATTTTATAAGCACTGCTTTAGGAGAAATCCCATTAGCAGTGCTTTTTACTTTTTAGTCAAACTGTCTGCTTAGCTGATTTGTGGGGTAAAACTAAACAATTCCGAATGAAAGAGGCGCTTATGACAGATATGACGAACTCCGAATTGATCGTGTTTGATAAGGTCAGTAAATCGTTTGGCGATTTCAAGGCGATACAGAACCTATCCTTTTCCTTGCCCAAGGGAAAGATCATCGGTCTGATCGGCCCCAGCGGAAGTGGCAAAACAACCACTGTACGCTTGCTGAGCGGCATCTATCAACCCACTGAGGGCAGTGTGACCGTTTTTGATAAGAGTCCTTCGCAATTCACCAGCAAAGAAAAAGTCAAGATCGGGTATTTGACCCAACACTTTACTTTGTTTCCTGACTTATCGATCGCCAGCAACATGAACTTTGCCGCCTCGATGTATGGTCAGGGTTTGTTTCGCCGGCGCAAAATCATCGATCAACTGCTGGAACTGGTTGAACTCCAGTCCCATCGCCACAAACTGGCCAAAAAAATCTCCGGTGGGATGCAGCGCAGACTGCAACTGGCATCAACATTGATACACGATCCGGAATTGCTGCTGCTGGACGAGCCTACTGCCGGGATCGATCCTATCCTGAGAAGAAAGTTCTGGGACCATTTCGAAATGCTGCGCGACCAGGGTAAAACACTATTTGTCACGACCCAATATGTCAGCGAAGCCAGCTATTGTGACCTGGTCGGTGTATTGGCTGACGGCCAACTGCTGGAACTTTCCGAGCCGGAAGAACTGCGGCGAAAGGCCTTTGGCGGGGAAAAACTGACTCTTCGCACAAAAGACCACTTGAAAGAAAGTAACTTGCAGACGATCGGTGAATTATCCTTTATCAAAAGGGCACGGCGCATCGAAGACGGCTCCATCCGGATCCTGGTCGACGATGCCGCTACATCACTACCCGAACTGATGACCTGGCTGCAGGATCAATCGATCGAGGTCGAATCACTTCAGCAATACCAGCCTCCGTTTGATGATGTTTTTGTGGAACTCGTGGAGAAGCACCTGGCTGACTCCAAATCGACAGAAGATGACGTACAGGAAATCGAGCGATCATCGGATGAAGAAAGTCAGGAGGTGGTCTCATGAAAGCTGTCGGCTCATTTTTGGTTCGCTTAACCAGCTTTTTTCGTAAAGAAGTCATTGAGGTCCTGCGCCAGCCAAAACTCGTTTTGACGCTGATCCTGGGACCGTTTCTGATCCTGTTGTTGTTTGGTCTTGGCTATACCGATAGGCAGGACCCGGTCAAAACAGTCATCGTCGCCGGTCCGGATAATGAGTTGGCACAGGAAATGGTGTCTCAGATGGATCAGGTGTCCAATCTGATCGAATACGAAACGACCACTGACAGCCGTGATGAAATGATTCGCTACCTGAAACGAGATCAGGCCGATTTGGGAATCATCATACCGGAAAACGCCATGGAAACGATCCAGTCGGATGAACAAGTCGAACTGGAATTTTATCAAAATCAGATCGACCCCAATCAGTCGGCTTATCTTAATTATGTTTCGTCCCAACTGACTCAGATCATCAATCAGCAGACACTGCTGACTCTGAGTCGGGAGTCGGATCTCCAATCGGTCACCAATATTTCACCTGAGGTGATGACCGAGCCGTTCAATTATCGGTATTATTCGGTAAGCGGGATCCAGATAGAACCGACCGATTTTCTAACACCCGGCGTGTTAGTCTTATTATTACAGCATATGATGACGACCTTGGCTGCCCTGTCGATTGTGAGAGAACAGCGAGCCGGGACGATGGAACTATACCGGGTATCACCGCTTCAATCAGGCGAGATCCTGTTTAGTAAATATGTCACCTATATGTTCCTGGGCGTATTGATTGCCATGGCTTTGTCAGCCGCTACCTATTTTGGTCTGGGCTTTCCCATGCACGGTAACTGGCTTGATGTGCTCTATGTCTATCTCG
>JAAZLX010000219.1 GCA_012799095.1 Tissierellia bacterium | reverse complement strand
CAAAGATAAACAGGTCGGGATGAAGGATATTGATATAATTAGCCACAGCCAATCCCAGAAAATAGCTGGCATCATCGATCAATTCAACTGCCAGCGGATCGCCGGCCAGGTAACTTTCACGAAAAGCAGTGCTTGTGATCATGGAACCGTCAGATTTTAAAAACTGATATAACATCGATTCCCGGCCTCTGATCTGGGCTGATTTGATACGCCTGAGAAGTCCGGATTTGGAAGCATATGCTTCCAAACATCCTTCATTGCCGCAACCACAACCGGCACCATGAGGCACCATCATCATATGACCGAGTTCCCCAGCACCACCTTTGCCGGAATATAGTTTCCCGTTGAGTATCAGTCCCCCGCCTACTCCAGTCCCGACAAACAAACCGACCGCATGTTCGATCTCGCGGTCCTGGGATTTCCATTCCCCGTAGACCGCCAATGAGACATCATTGCCAAGCGTAACGGGGAGATCATATTCTTCCCGCAGCAACATCCCGAGAGGAAAATGGTCAAATGGCACATTGGGACAAAACTCGACATAATCATGATTGAAAACGATTCCGGGGACGATCACCCCGATGCCTTTGATTTTTTTTCGATCCTTGATCAGGCTGTCGATCACCAATTTGATCTGGTCATAGACAAAGTCTGTTCCCTTGGCGGCAAATGTCTTGACTTTTTTAGTGTCGACGATCCTGCCCTTGGTATCGAACAATGCGCCGAGTATTTTTGATCCCCCGACATCGAGTGCAACATAGTAGTTCATTATTCCTCCGAAATTTCATCAAAGCTGACAATAGCGTAATCTGCCTGATCAGCAGTCTGTTCCCAGACCGGGTTGGATGGATCATACACAGCCACAGTCGTCATCCCGGCCCGTTTGGCCCCTACAATACCGGCCTCCGTGTCTTCAAAGACGGCACAATCCATCGGATCATGACCGAGAAGGCTGGCCGCCCGTAAAAAGATTGCCGGGGCCGGCTTGGATTGACCGACATCATCACTCGTTACAATGGCCGAGAATCGGTGGTGTAATTGATTGACATATAGAACATCTTCTATGATCAGACGGGAGTTACTGGTGGCGATCGCAAGTCGGCGATCGGTCTGATCCAGAAACCGTACCACATCATCTTTTAATGGGTGGGCCACGATCTGCTGGTGAATGATCGCCATCCATTCTGCAATGATCATATCTTCCGGATCACTGATGCCGAAACGGGAGCGAAAATAACCGGCACAGTCAGAGAAGTTCATCCCTTCGATCGCCCGCTGCAGGTCATCCGGCACTTCAATACCGTGCTTGGCTAAGTACGATCGATCGAGATCTCTCCACAGGGGCAAGGTATGCATCATCGTGCCGTCAAAATCAAAAATATAGGCCGGGCTATTCAGCTTGATCATGTTGTCCCACCGGAATCTCGATCAATTTAAAGTCAGTGAAATCACAACTTACCAGGTGATAGTGGATTCCGTTAAACTCACCCCGGATGGCCTGGTTCCAGGATTCGCTGTCGTGAAGGTGGCCATATACGACATGTTTGACATCGAATTCTTGCAACAGAGCGGTAAAGTCATTTTCGGGAGAGTTGATCGTCAGCGGAGGATAATGAAAAGCAACCACGATTTCTTTAACGGACTCATCCTCTCGTGCCAGTCGCAGCGAACGCTCCAGCCGCTGGACTTCGCGTTGATACACTTTCAGATCTTCATCTAAAAAACCGTCGCTACCGGGCAGGATCCAGCCTCGGGAACCGCAGATGGCAATTCCATTGTCAGCGTAGTAATTGTTCAGGATAAAGCTGATGTTGGGGTGATTGCCCTGCATCTTGGCCATCGACTGCCACCAATAGTCATGGTTGCCTTTGATCAGGATCTTTTTGCCCGGTAAGGCATCGATCCATTCCAGGTCGACTCGGGCTTCGTCCATTCGCATGGCCCAGGAAATGTCACCGGCTACAATGACCAGGTCATCGCTTTTGACCCGCTGATACCAGTCGACTTTGATTTTCATATAATGATTGGTCCAGTTATCTCCAAAGATATGCATCGGTTTATTGAGCGAAAAGCTGAGATGGAGATCACTGATGGCATATATTTTCATAGTTCCTCAATCTTTGGGATGTGTGATTGGATCTCTTCCAAAAGCACCTCGAGCTGCTCATTGGATGACAGATCGAGGATCTGATCAAATTTGGCCTGAAGCTGAGCGGCAATTTCGGAATTACCCAGTGTTTTGATCAACTGAAGCTGATCGGTGATCGATCGGATGATATTCGAGTTGGCTTCAAACAAAGCTTGAGCCTGCATGATCTCATCCTTGATCTGCAACATTTCGTTATCGAGAGACCAGACAGCGATCGCAGCCTGTTGCAAACGTTTACGGATCCCTTCGGGAATATTCTGTCTGTATTTGTAGTTCAAGGAATGTTCAATGGTCGCCCAGAAATTCATGGCAAGTGTTCGAATCTGGATCTCAGCCAGGACATTTTCCAGCCCGAAAGCTGTCTGGACCGGATAACGGATCACCATGTGATAGCTTCGGTAACCGGAATCTTTGTAGTCATGGATATAGTCTTTTTCATAGACGATTTCAAAATCATGGCCATCGCGTTCGCGGATGTGATCGACCACGACATAGATATCATCCAACAGCTGGCACATGATACGGATCCCGGCAATGTCCTCCATCTGGTCTTTGATTTGATCAAATGGAATGTCATATCGTTTTGATTTTTCCAGGATCGAGGAGACTTTTTTTACCCGTCCGGTGATAAACTCGATCGGAGAATACTCACTGACTTCACGATAACCGTTGCGGATGGATTTAAATTTGACTTTCAATTCTTCGACTGTCTGGGTATAGGGAATCAGGAAGCGATCCCATTCACGGACATCATAGATATTTTGTTTCATGCTTGATACATCTCCCCCTGATAGATTTGTTTGTCTTCCAGGCGCCTTTCAAATTCATTTTGTAAAAATCTCCATGACCGATCCCAGTTGCAAAACAGGCTGTCTGTCTCAGGAGCACGGGCAAAGAGTCTTTCGATGATCATGTCGGGATGGGCTCGTTTGATAAACTCTTCCAACCGATCGTAGTAATCCATCGGACCGATCATTTCGAGCTCGCCCGCCAGGTATTGCTGGGCAATCGCCGATCCCTTTGGAATATAGAGCGAATGAAGCTTGACCCGTTCGATCCCATATCGATTCAATATGGCTACCGCCTGTAACGTATCATCCATGGTGGCACCGGGCAGATTGAGGATCAGGTGGACACAGGTGGTCAGACCGTAGTGATTGATCCTTTCGAAGGCATCGAGCACGGGTGCAACATCATGTCCTCGATTGATCTCAGTCAACAGTTTATCGTTAAACAATTGTACCCCCATCTCCAGCACGATCTTTTTTGGATAGGCTGCCAGGGTGGCCAAAAGTTCATCGGATAATGTGTCAGGTCTGGCGGACAAAGCGATCTCCACTACGTCCTCACCATCCACCTGCGTGATTAAATCCACGATTTCCACCGTGTCACGGTAGGTCGTGGTATAATTTTGAAAATAAATAATGTACTTCGAAGCCCGATACTTATTTAAGATATGGTTTTTGTTCAGCCGGAGCTGCTCAGCGATCGGCTTGGCAGCATGGTGCAGTTCAAAACCGATGCCACCTTCTGAACAAATAGTACATCCGCCGACACCGACCGTTCCATCACGGTTCGGGCAGGTGCCGTCTAAAGAAATCGGGATTTTATAGACCTTTTCGCCATAAGTCTGGCGCAAATAGGTTGAAAATTTACGGTAATGCATATACTCCCAGTTTCTTTCCTGATATCATCTTATTATACCTTAAACCACAGCCTCAATGAAGGAAAAACCATGAGCTATAAAGTTTACTCCAAGAAAAGGCCCTATTCCTACACCTGGGGAGCCTATCCAACCATTGAATTGATTCGACAGCGACCGGAACTGATGGAACGAGTGCTGGTCCATTCCCTGACCGATCCAGGCCTGATCGATCAGTTGAAGGATGAGATCGATCCGGACCTGATCATTCAGAATGACAGCTTATTGGAAAAACTGGCCCAACGGGAAAACGTTTACGTCTTGGGAGTGTTTCGCTATCAGGATCAAGTGATCGATCAGGGGAACCATATTCTACTCGAGGAACCGTCCAATTTCGGCAACCTCGGTACGATCATCCGAACGGCACTCGGATTAGGTTACACCAATATCGGACTGATCGGACACTCGTGTGACCATCATCATCCCCAAGTCGTGCGTGCCAGCATGGGAGCGATATTTTCGGTCAAGCTTCAAAAGTTTGCTGATTTTTCTGAATACCTGGAAGCCTTTCCCCATCAGACCTGCTATGCGTTTATGGGTGGGTCGGGATTGGAAATCAGTCAGCTATCAGCTATCACACCACCCTATTCACTTATTTTTGGCAATGAAAGTCGTGGGCTCGATCAGTCCATCGCTGACTTTGCCATACCGGTGTCGATCGCCATGACCGATCAAGTAGACAGCTTTAATATCACCATTGCAGCCGGGATCGGTATGTACACTTTTGCCAACAAACAAAAGCTGGGCGATGTCTGATCAACGCTCGATCGACCGGTAAAAAACAATTGATTTCATCGATAGTACCCGTTAAACGGGTACTATTTTTGCATGCGATTTTCTTATCATAAGAAAAAAAGGCTGATTACTCAGCCTAATTGATCCTCATGTCTGCCAGATGCGCCGGCAGTGGTCCTTCGTGGTTAAAGCAGATGACAAAGGTTACTTCATGTCTTTCCGATACTTCATTAAAGACGTCGATAACCTTTTCCAGTTGATCATCCTTCATTTCATTCAGGTATATCAGTCCATCAACAAAGATGGTATCAATATCATAGTTACTGCTGATCAGTCCACAGACAAATCCATAAAGCATCATGGCATTGTTCACATTGTAATCGTCGAGATTAATAAAACGAACCGCATGGTCTAATTCGAACATGTTGCGATTATCATCATCAATAAATATGATATTCCCATCGCTCGTTTTAGCCGCTTGGTTCGCCATTTGGATCATTTTTTTCGTTTTTCCGGTGCCCATGCCACCGGCTAGAATTTTAACCATTCTCTCAACCTCCTGCGTTTCTTATTTTTCAATTGCCTGGTTGCGCAACTGTCCGCATGATGCGGCAATTTCCGAGCCTAGTTCTCTTCTAATTGTAACACGGATTTGTCCGGCTTCAAGAAGATTTTGGAAGTCGACTAACTTTTTCCGCTCCGGGGCGGAAAATGACCGCTCCTTGATCGGATTGACCGGAATCAGGTTGACGTGATAGAGTTTGCCTTTGATCAGGTCGATCAATTGACGGGCATGTTCCGGTGTATCGTTGAATCCTTCGATCATGGCATACTCGATCGTGACCCGGCGGCCTGTCTGAGCGATGTAATCATCACAGGCGGCCAATACCTCATTCAGAGGAAAAGCCTGTGCAATCGGCATGATCTGACGTCGCAGGTTGTCATTCGGAGCGTGGAGCGACAGGGCCAATGTGATCGGCAACTCCTGTTGAGCCAATCGTCGGATACCGTCCGGCAGACCACAGGTCGACAGACTGATATGACGGCCTGACAAATTGTAACCATCCTCGTCCACGATCTGATGTAAAAAGACCATCACCTGATCGAAATTTTCCAACGGCTCGCCTGAACCCATCAGTACCAAACGGCTGATGCGGTTTTTGGAATAGTTGTTTGCCAGGTAAAACATCATCAGCATTTCAGACGCGGTTATGTTTCGGACCAATCCATGAAGGGTCGAGGCACAGAAAGTGCACCCCATCCGACAGCCGATCTGTGTGGAGAGACATAGACTGCTACCGTAGTGATATTCCATGATGACCGCTTCGGCATAATCATCCTCCAGAGCGAACAGCAGCTTCTTGGTGCCATCTTCCGCTACTTGTTGCTGGACCGGTTTGACTTGCGGCAGTGGATGATGGTTTTGTAAATACTCGATCAGATCCTGTGGTAGATTGGTCATTTTTGAGTAATCCAGCACCCGGTTTTTATGGAACCATTGGTAAAGCTGTTTACGTCGGAATGGTTGACCCGGCAGGTCAGCCTGTAAAAGCTGGCT
>JAAZLX010000218.1 GCA_012799095.1 Tissierellia bacterium | reverse complement strand
TCAGTGGATCGGGATACTGAAAGTCAGAAAATCGAGGATCGAGTCACTGATCCTTAAATACGATGAAAAGGTCGATTGAATCAGTAGGTAAAGCAACTCATAAAATAATAAGGTGAGTTATAGGGTGCTTTTACTTTCCCTAAAAATATACTAGGTAGATCAAAAATTTCAAACAAGTGAAAAATTTAGTTGTTCTTGTGAAATATGATGACTTAATTAATTAATTAAAGAGAAAAGGTCTGATTCTGTGATAATGGCGATATCTTTTCCAGCATCTTGAAGTTCCATTGCACGCTTAATCTTAGTTCCGTAGTTGCCACAGCTCCAATCTGCGCTACCCTTAGCCCCAACTATAACGTAGTCAGTTTTTCCGCTGACACCGCTCTTTATGATTCCACCATTGTCTTGGATTAAATTTGCTATATCATTTTTTGTTCCAAAATCAAAGTCTCCACTAAGAACGATGTTTTTACCGTCTAGATTAAATTGGTCTAACACGACCGAGGTAGCAGTTTGAGGGGCGATAAATTCATTAAACATAACCAACATTTCTTCGAGTTCTTCGCTCTCAATTTTCTGATCTTCTAGCACATCTCTGACAACTATTGCTACTCGATCATACGGGTAATTACCACAGAGTTCTTCGTTATTGATTAACCATTGGTTTAGATACTCCACTTCTTCCGTTGTTATCTTCCCATCATTAACAATTCCAATGAGAATGGCTTGAAGATGTTGAAGCGCCTTTGTCTGATCGGAATAATTTGCTCGATATTGCTTTTTCCCTTTACTATGTCTTTCTACAATGGGCATTCCAAGTAATTTTTCATAGCACTCTTTGGTCATGATACAGTCATTAATTGCCCTATGTGCAGAATTAGTATCGACCAATAAGTAAGATGCGATTGTGGTGAGTTTGTTGTTCGGCAAATTAGGGACGCGATCAACCGCCATAGGATAAACATCTAAATACTCATTCAGGAATTCGATATTCGATTCTTCTGCAAATCTTCTAAGTAAAGGGAGGTCGTAGCTAGCGATGTTATATCCGATTAGTTTTGAGTTGCCTATGAAATGGGCAAATTGCGGCAAAACATCGGTTATGTCCTCAGCACTTTCTAACATTTCAGCAGTAATTCCATTGATTTTGAAAGCCCTCTCTTTTATCCCAAACTTGGGTTTGGCGAACGAATGAAAGGTTTCACTGATCACTCCATCTCTGATTTTAATAGCAGCGATTTCTATGATTTCTGCAGTTCGTGGATTTAGCCCAGTCGTCTCTAAATCAAATATTATGTAATCGATACTCTTGGGATCCTTACCTTTAAACAAACGTTTTAAAATGCCCATGTAAATCTCCTTTATTTATAAACATTGTACTATAGTCAATAAATCAAACCAAACCAAATGCTCATTATAGATGTTTCATTAAGATTACTTACACTTTGATTAGAAACTGGCGACGATTATTCTTCATTTGGATTGAGAAATTAACGTTGAATGTTATAAGAATCAAGGATAGATAATATGATATCATGGTATTCATCATGAAGAAGTAGGAGTAATGCCTTGATTTACTATTTACAGGGTCTGACTATTGGGCTGGCTTATGTAGCACCGATTGGATTACAAAATCTGTTTGTCATTAATACAGCATTGACACAGCCTAAGATACGTATTTTTCTGACGGTGTTGATCATCGTGTTCTTTGACATCACTTTGTTTTTGGCTAGCTTTTATGGGGTCGGAGCACTGATGCAAGCCTCAAAGTGGCTTGAACTTGCTATCTTGCTGATGGGTAGCATCTTAGTGCTATGGATCGGCTTTGGGCTGATTCGAAGCAAGGTAGACATTGATCGTAGTACAGATGTTAACATACCGCTGTTAAAAGTAATTACAACTGCTTGTGTAGTCACCTGGTTTAACCCGCAGGCTTTGATCGACGGATCTCTCTTGTTTGGGGCGTTTAAAGCCACCTTGCCTGAGGGACAAGATTTAGCTTTCATTCTTGGCGTTTCTTCGGCATCTATTCTTTGGTTTTCAGGGGTGTCTACAGTCATTTCTATCTTCAGTGCCAAATTCACGCCAAAAGCACTACGGATCATAAACATAATAAGTGGAGTGGTTATTATGTTCTATGGTGCTAAGTTAGGCTATAACTTTATCCAAATTGTAAGAGGAATGCTTTAGAAAGACAGCCAAGAGTAATCATTCATAATGCTGATATAAGAAATATTATTCATCATTCTCGAGAGGCTAACCAAGTGAAACAGCATACTACTTAATGTGATTGAATTAATTATAGTGTTCTTAGGTTTAGCGGTTACATTTGTTTTGTTTTACCGCATTCCAAGAATCGACCCGCTCAAAAGCAGTGATTGTCTAACCAACCTATCAGTAATCATCCCGGCCCGAAATGAAGAAGAAAATCTTCCCAGGCTACTCGAGGATTTGCTTGATCAATCATGTCAGCCGGGTGAAATCATCTGTGTTGATGATGACTCATCTGATTCAACCGCAGATATTGCCCGATCGTTTGGCGTGCGAGTGGTATCACTGAAGAACAAGCCGGAAGGTTGGACAGGTAAGACCTGGGCGTGTCATAATGGTGCGGAAATAGCCAACGGTGACACACTGCTTTTTCTGGATGCCGATGTTAGGCTTGGGAAAAATGGAATAAAAAGGTTGT
>JAAZLX010000217.1 GCA_012799095.1 Tissierellia bacterium | reverse complement strand
TTGGATCAGCCAGTCGGGCTCCTGGTCCGTCGTATTTAACTTGATCACCGGACCCAACGGACAACAACCGTCAAAACTTTTTCCGAAAAACCATTGTCCCCGTTCGAATTGGATATCCCGGGCCGATAGATCATTGGCTACCGTGTATCCGAACACATGATCCAGGGCGTTTCCCCGGGTCAAATTCTTGCCGGTTTGACCGATGACGATCGCCAGCTCGGCTTCGTAATCGAGTTGTTTGGTCATCCCGGGAATAGCGACACTGGCTTTGTCAGCTGTAGTCGGTCCGGTCTTTGTGAAATAGATCGGTTTTGGCGGGGCAGAGGCGCCCAACTCCGCCAGGTGATCACGATAATTCATACCGAGGCAAAAAATATTGCGCACCGGATGAGGCAGTGGAGAAAGGATCTCAATCTGTTCCAGGTCGATCCCGTCACTCGTGATGTTGCCGGCCGTCTGAACCAGCTCGACTACAGAATAATTCTCGATCACCGTTTGGAGTGAGGAATAGTCCTCAAACGGAACCACCTGATCGTGTTTTATAAAACCTACCCGGTCACGTCCGGCGTAACGAAAAGTCAACCATTTCATCGTGTTACCTCTGTCCTCTTGATTTTCCTTCATTATAGCATTTCATGAAGGAATGTTAAGGAAACAGGTATTATCAATCAGTTCATTATGGTGTACAATTGGTGTGTTGAACCAGAACTGTGACATTCTACCGAGAAAATTATTTATCATTTTTCTCAGAGTGTGGTATAATCAATAAGTTATCTGATATTGACAGGAAAGTTGAGGTTATTTCGATGAAAAAGGATTTACATCCGGATTACCATGAAGTTGAAGTGGTATGTGCATGTGGCAACACATTCATGACCAGATCAACAAAAGATAATATCCGTATTGAAATTTGCTCGCAGTGCCATCCCTTCTTTACGGGAACTCAGAAAACCCATGAGCGCGGTGGACGAGCTGAGAGATTCAAGCAAAAATACGGCTTACAAGATTAGAGTGCGCTCTAATCTTTTTCTTTGAGGAGAGCAATGGCAAAACTGTTTTTTCGCTATGGAGCGATGAATTCGGGAAAAAGCACTGCATTGATGCAGGTTGCCTATAATTATGAAGAAAGGGGTATGAACATATTACTGCTCAAACCCCAGATCGACACCAAAGGGGGTGACGTCGTCGTCAGCCGGCTTGGTGTCAAACGCAAGGTGGATATCCTGGTAGAACGGGATATGGACCTGCAAGCAGAAATCAAAAAGTATTTTACCATCATGCCGATTCACTGTATTTTGGTTGATGAAGTTCAGTTTCTGACCCCAAAACAGGTAGATCAGTTGTTCCGACTGGTCATTGAGGACGATGTCCCGGTGATCTGTTACGGTTTACGGACAGATTTCCTGATGAACGGCTTTGCCGGGTCCGAGCGACTGCTACTGTTGGCTCACAGTATAGAAGAGCTTAAGACGATTTGTCGTTGTGGCAGAAAAGCTATCCTCAACGCCCGAAAGGTCGACAACAAGTTTGTCTTTGTCGGTGAACAGGTGGCAATCGATGGTGATGTGCAGTATGAATCGCTGTGTGGCGAATGTTACTTGCACTATCGAAAGGAAGACTGTGAAAAAACAACTTAGTGTCGGTGGCCAGGCCCTGATTGAAGGTGTCATGATGCGGGCAGGCAACCGTGTGGCGATTACACTACGCCAACCTGACGGCACATTGTCGTCGCAGCTGCAACAAATCGAACCGGCCGGGAGCAGCTTGTGGAAACTGCCGATCCTTCGAGGCATATATGCTTTGGGTCAGTCGATGAAGATTGGGATCGGAGCGTTGAATGCAAGTGCTGAAGTGTTTGGAGTCGACGAAAAAACCAACTTTGAAATCTGGCTGGAAAAACGTTTTGGCAACAAAGCGGAAAAGATTTCCATGTTCCTGACGATTTTCGTCAGCTTTGCTTTAGCCATCGGTTTATTCATGGTCGCACCGACTCTGATCACCGGCCTGTTTAAGGGGATGGTCCGAAATCCGATCTTGTTATCGCTGATCGAAGGATTGATCAAGATGACCATGTTTGTGATATATGTCTATTCTATCAGCCGCCTGAAGGATATCCGGCGGGTGTTTCAATATCATGGCGCTGAACACAAATCGGTCTTTACCTATGAATCGGGAGACGAATTGACGGTCGAGAATGCCAAACGTTATTCCCGTTTGCATCCCCGATGCGGTACCAGCTATATCTTTTTTGTCTTGGCACTGAGCATCCTGTTTTTCAGCTTTGTCTCATGGACCAGCATCGGGTGGCGTGTCGTACTGAAGCTATTGTTCTTACCGTTAGTTGCCGGTGTGGGTTTTGAGCTGCTAAAATACACTGCTAAAGAAAATGCCGTTGTCAGGCTGTTACGCCAACCAGGATTGTGGTTACAACGGATCACGACGGCAGAACCGGACGATGATCAGCTTGAGGTTGCCCTCACTGCCTTACGGCTGGTGATTGCCGATGACAATTAAACAAGCTCTTGCCCTGCCAAACCTTTTGACCAGGGAGAGGCGGAAACTTTTGCGTGCTATTTTAAACTTTTCGGAAACAGACTTGTTCCTGAGGGCAGAACGAGAGCTAACAGCTGAACAGGAAATGGACTACCTTGAATATATAGCTCGGCGGGAAAACGGCGAACCGATGGCTTATATCATCGGGCAGGAAGCTTTCTATCGTCGGGATTTCTATGTCACACCGGCGGTACTGATTCCCCGGCCTGAAACCGAAATGCTGATAGATCACGCGCTCAAACTCAAACCTGAGGCTATACTCGATCTTTGTACCGGCAGTGGTATATTGGCCATCACAATCCAAAAAGCGCTGGGAGGATTGGTCCGCGCCAGTGACATCAGTCCGGATGCTTTGCGGGTCGCAAGGCGAAATGCCGACCGACATCGTGCGAGCGTCGAACTGATCCAAAGCGATCTGTTTCAACACGTCACGGGTCGCTATGATCTCATCATCTCCAATCCGCCCTACATTGATCATAATGTATTAAAGGAACTTGAAGTCGCCAAATATGAGCCTCTTGTAGCGCTCGATGGCGGACAAGACGGTCTGAAGATCTATCGCCGGATCATCCCGCAGGCGAAAGACTTTTTGAATGACAACGGAACCCTGTTGATGGAGATCGGCTATGATCAGGCCGAAGCGATCAGACAAATGCTTGAACAAAATCAATATAGTGACATAGAAGTATGGAAAGACTTATCCGGCTTTGATCGGGTGGTGAAAGCCATATACAGGAGAGTATCATGATTGACAAACTTGATGCCCTGGTCGAAAAATATCATGACCTCGGGTTAAAGATGGGCGACCAGGAA
>JAAZLX010000216.1 GCA_012799095.1 Tissierellia bacterium | reverse complement strand
GGCCGGAATCGATCAGCCCAAGACGGGATAAAATTTCAATTTCATTCCGGATCCGTCGCTCCGTCTGTTCCAAACGTTTGGCCAATTGACGTCGCCCGATCCCGGGGCTGCCTGATATTTCTTCCAACAGCGCATAGCGCAGACGAAACAGTTGTTCCCATTCCGGGACCAGCTGGCTTAAATCATTCCAATCAATCATATTCCCCCTGGGTCTTTTTTGTCCCATGTATTATAATTTGTCCCACTTAAAGTATACCACATGGTCGGCAGATTATAACAGTAAAACATGATTTCGATGGCCATTCAGGAATTAAATTATTCCAACGGCCAGGCAAACAAGTCGGCCAGTATATCGGCCGCGCTCATGTCACGATAGCCATCGGGATCGAGCAGGCCGGTCTGGTCTTGGTGCCAGCTGAACTTGCCGGTGACTGGTCCTTGCATTTCAGTATAACTGTCATACGATGCCAACAGGGTCGGATAACGCGAACTCCAGTCGGGATAATACTTTCGATTGTATTCATCCGCCAGTCGGTAGGCTTCGGCATGGATATTCTCACCCAAAGCACTCAATTGAACACCGCCGCCGGCAAAACCGGCATAGCTGAGCGAAGGAGTCGAATGCAGTATGACGATGCTGCCATCCTGACACACTCCCAGGCACATCCAGACATGGCCGCTCATGCTGAAAATATCACCCGGCAAAAACTGATACCGGTCGATCGCTCGGCTACGGCTGCCATAGTCATAAATTCGAGAAAATGTTTCTGCCATCGTCTCGGCCTGTTCAACATATCCGTCACCGCCGCTTTCGCGATTAAACGTATTATAAAGCACCCAGCCGACATAGCCGGAACAATCCATTCCGGCAAAGTAATATTGGTTGTAACGGCTGTGTGGAAAAAAGCTTGCTGTTGGAACGGCTTGATCGATATAAGAATAGTTCTCGTTTTGTGATTGAAAGAAGTCGACCATTTTAGGGTCGAGACCGATGGTCCTTGCCGGAAGACTTGATCCATCGTCCTGCCAGTTCCAGGCACCACCATAGATATACAGTGTGGTCCCGACCGGTTCGAGCGCAGTTTGCAATAAATTCTTCACTGTTCGCAGTCCGGGCTGTCCCTTGACCGGAGCGATGTACGGCTGTGCCCTGAACCTTAGATAAACCGTGTCGGCCGGATCATTGAACACGATCAATGGATCCCCTATTTGCAACTCGCTCTGTGTGACAACGGCCCCGCCGGCTTGGGGAGTGATGCGATAGATCGACGTTTCATTCGTCAGAGCAATCGTCCGATCGGACAATTCGATCTGTTCCCGGTCGAAACGTATTATCGAACCGGTGGCCTCGGGCAGTGACGGACTCAGCTCGATCACCATTTCTCCCTCCAGCGTCAAGTCAAACACATAACCTTCTGCCAATAGATTGTGCAGGCGATAGTCGTCCCGGTTGGACACCTGGTAGACAACTTCCCGACCGCCGATGTTGAAACGATGACCAAAACTGTCCTTATACAGCGCATCGATCGTATTATAACCCTGAACACCAAGATAGACCCCTCTGATCACGGGGTCTTGCGGGATTTCCGGTTGGCTCGATTCAGTTGTTTCGATTTCCACCGGGACTGATTCCTGTTTGTGAGGTGCAATTGAAGTGATGACCGGGGAAGCCTTTTGAACCGCCACTTCCTCAGTCATGTTGTGATCGGCCGGCTGAAACATATCAGATGGGACGATCAGCCAGACCAGTATGATCACCACCAGCAAGCTGATAAGTCTTTTGGTCCGATTCATTTGGGGCACCTGTTATACTTGTCATCTTCAAGAAGCAATCCGTCAATCATCTTGATGGATCCTTTGTCTGAGATTGGATCGACTGATACCTAATTGCCGTCGATATTTGGTCACCGTCCGTCGGGCAATTTGTAAACCTTTGTTGTGTAATAGTTGTTGGATCTTCTGATCGCTCAATGGGGCATCCGGTGGCTCGTCTTCGATCAGCCGCATCATTTCGTGTTGAATGATCTGGCTGGAAATCCCGGTCCCATCGTGTCGTTTGACCCCTTTGGGAAAAAAGATCGCCATTGGATATACCCGGTTGTCCCACAAAAAGAATTTGTCCTGCACCGCCCGTGACACGGTAGAATTGTGCAGTTCCAATTTATCCGCCACATCCTGGCGATTTAAAATATGCAGTGCTTTTGAAGTAGTAAAGAAATCCGGCTGGAGCTCGACCAGAGCCTGAATGATTCGACGCATGGTATTGGCTCTTTGTTCCAGTGCATAGATCAGGAATTTGGCGCGGGACTGCTTATCTTTTAAAAAGTTACGTGCCTCATTGTCATGTTTAAAATCATCATAGTTCGAGTTATATTTCAGACTGGGAAAGGAATGGGGCGATAATTCGATCTCCAACGGATCGACCGAATAAATCATGACATCCGGGATGATGTATTCCGTCTCGACCGGGGCGATCTGCAGTCCCGGTCTGGGATCAAGTTCTGAGATGTCTTCCAACAAGTGGATCAGTTCGATCCGCTCCAGATCGTATTTATCCATCAGACGATTGAGATTGCCTTTAGCCAATTCATTCAGATCTTCTAGTAACAACTGTTTGATGTCCGGTGTCACTTCCTGTTGTCTGCGGAGTTGTAAGTACAGGCTTTCTCCCAAGCTTCGGGCAGCGATACCCGTCGGTTCGAGCGATTGCAATAATTCGATGGCTTCTTCCAGACTCGATGAACTGATGTGCTTTAGTCTGGGATCATCATCGGATAAATCTAAAAAGCCGTTATCGTCCAGATAATTGATCAAATAATCGGCAATCACCCGGGTCCGCTCGGTAGTTTCAAGCTGATACAGCTGGCGGCGAAGCTGCTCTTCCATCGACGGTTGATGTGTCGGGATAAAACTGATGTCGCCCGTCATACGTGAAGGCATCACTTCATGTTCGCGTTCCAGAAGCGGGTTTGTTTCCAACTCCTCATTCAGGTGAGCTTCTAGATCCAAGGCTCCCATCTGAAGAATAAGTAATGATTGTTTCAATTGTTGACTCAGGACCTGTTTTTGACGCAGTTCCTGCTTCAGTGTTAAATCCACTTATTCCTCAATTCTAACGTTTTGAGACATCATACGGCTCGCCGGCGGCCTTCGGGCCGACATTTTTACGGCTGAACAGCAGCATAGCCAAAATAGTAAAGACATATGGCATCATAAAGAAGAACTCATTAGGCACATTTCTCAAAAAGCTGAAATCATTGGCATAGACCGTGAAAATCTGAGAAAAGCCAAAGAAGATCCCCGCCCCGAGGACTCCCCAGGGATTCCAGCGTCCAAAGATGAGTGATGCCAGAGCAATAAAGCCGACTCCGTGGATCGAAAAGGCGGTAAATTGGGTCGATTGGGTCAGTACCATGATCCCTCCGGCCAAACCGGCCAACAGTCCCGATAAGGCTACACCGATATAGCGCATCTTGCGAACACTGACACCGACACTGTCAACTGCTGACGGGTGTTCACCGCAGGCCCTCAATCTGAGGCCGAACCGGGTCTTGAACAAGACAAACCAGGTAATGACCACCAGAACCAGGCTCAAGAAGAAGGTCGGATAGATCCGCATAAACAACAGATCTCCCAGGATCGGTATATCTTTTAAAATCGGAACATTGACTTTAGAGATCCCGCGGTCAAACGTTTCCGTCCGCTGCATCCCAAAGATGATCTGGGTGAAGTAGACGGCGATGCCGACCGAAAGCATATTTAAAGCAGTTCCGGATATGATCTGATCGCCTCTCAGATCGATGCTGATATAAGCGTGGATCAAAGAATAGATCCCTCCGGCTACCATGCCCAGAAAAATCGCCAGCCAGGGAGTGATCGCTCCCAGTTGAGCTTCGAACAACGGAACAAACGCACCGGCCACAAAGGCACCGATGACCATCATCCCCTCGATCCCGATATTGACGACACCGGAACGTTCGGCATAGATCCCGCCCAGAGCGGCCACAATAATTGGTGTCGCATAGTTAAACGACAAAATCACCATTGAGCTAATCAGTGCTAGTGACACGCTTGGCCTCCTTCTTTGAGTGACGGCGATCCAGGAACATTTGAATACCGTACTGCATGGCGACGAACAAGATGATCAATCCACTGACGATGACGGCGATCTCCAATGGGATCCCCTGCGATTGCATCAGAGCCTGTGAGCTCTGGAGTGCTCCGTAAAGCAGACCGGCCAGCAGGATACCGAGGGCGGTATTGCCTCCCAACAATGCGACCGCGATTCCGTTAAAGCCGTAGTTTTCAAAGGAATACAACACCCTACCGTAATCAAACGTCCCCAGAGAAAGCATCGATCCGGCCAGTCCGGCAAATATACCGGATATGATCATCGACCAGATGATCCGGCTCGAGACCTTCATACCGGCAAACTCGGAGGCATGCCGGTTGAAGCCGACTGAACGGAGCTCATATCCGAAGACTGTTTTTTCGATCACAAACCAATAGACAAATATCGCAAGAATAACGACAAGAAAGCCCCAGTGTAAACGGGAATTATTGGTGATCGATCGTAAAAAATCGCTCCGTAAAAGGGCTGACGCCGGTAAATTGATGGTCTTCTGATTATCACTTCCGGGCAGAAGTTTCAACGCCCAGGCGCTGAGATACATCGCTGTGTAGTTCAGCATGATCGTGATAACGACTTCATGTATGCCGAATTTAGCCTTCATGATCCCGGGCAGTGAGCCCCAGATACCGCCAAACAGACCGGCCGTCACAATGGCCAGTGGCAGGTGGATAAACCCCGGTAGATCAAACATGATACCGATCATGATCGCACCCAGGCTGCCCATGATGACCTGACCATTG
>JAAZLX010000001.1 GCA_012799095.1 Tissierellia bacterium | reverse complement strand
GAAAGCCTGCGTAAAATGATTTTTGCCATGTCCAAGGATATTAGGGTGGTGCTGATTAAGCTGGCCGACCGGCTGCATAATATGCGGACACTGAAATATAAATCAGATGCCTCCAAAGCCAAGACAGCCGAGGAGACATTGGAGATCTATGTACCGATCGCTCACCGACTGGGGATCTTCCGGGTCAAATGGGAACTGGAAGACCTGTCTTTTTTATACAAAGAACCAGATAAGTATAAGCAACTGGTGGCCAAGGTCGATCTGCGCCGGCGCGAACGCGAGAAAAATATTCAGGATATCATCCGGAGCATTTCCAGCGCTCTGAATGCCAATAAGATCGAACATACTATTTACGGTCGGCCGAAAAATCTCTACAGCATCTATAAAAAGATGACATTCAAGAACTATTCCTTTGAGGAGATCCACGATCTGACCGCCATTCGGGTGATCGTCAAAGAAGTCTCCCAATGTTATGGTGTGCTTGGGATCATCCACTCGAAATGGAAGCCGATCCCCGGCCGATTCAAAGACTATATCGCCATGCCCAAACCGAATATGTATCAGTCGCTCCACACCACCCTGCTCAATGATAACGGTGAAACGTTCGAGGTCCAGATCCGGACTGAGGACATGCACCGTGTGGCTGAGTTCGGGATCGCGGCTCACTGGCGCTACAAAGACCGCAGCCAGGTGTCAGGCTCCAATCTGAGCTGGCTGGAGCAGATGGTCGAGTGGCAGACAGAACTCGACAATCCGACCGAATTTATCAATTCAGTCAAGATGGATCTGTTCAATATGCACGTCTATGTCTTCACCCCCAAGGGCTCCGTCATCGAACTGCCCGATGGAGCGACGCCGGTCGACTTTGCCTATAAGATCCACACCGATGTCGGCCATGCCTGTGTCGGAGCCAAGGTCAACAGCCGGATCGTGCCGCTCAACTATGTCCTCAAGATCGGCGATATCGTTGAAATATTGACATCAAAGACCCCTCAGGGACCGTCACGCGACTGGCTGAGTTTTGTCAAATCATCCCAGGCCAAAAATAAGATCCGGGCCTATTTCAAACGGCAAAACTATCAGGAGAACATTGAAAAAGGCAAGGATATGATCGAGCGCGAGCTCAAGAAATATCGCCTGACGCTCAAACAGGTCATGACGCCTAAGATCGAACAATCACTGATCGACAAGCTGACAGTCAAGAACATGGAAAGTCTATATTCTTCCGTCGGCTATGGCGATATCCTGGTACGACAAATCATGCCGACCATCCGGGAAGAGTTTATACAAGAAGACAAACCACTCCGGGTCTCGACCAAACCAAAAGTGTTTCAGGATCAGGGTGTCACCATCCAGGGGATGGACGACATGATGGTCCGATTTGCCAAATGCTGTAATCCGATACGGGGCGATGCCATTATCGGCTATATCACCCGGGGCAGCGGGATCACCATCCACCGGGCCAACTGTACCAATTTCAATCCGGAAGAAGAACAGTCGGAACGCTTCATCGATGTACAGTGGAGCGGAGATCAGCCGGCCACCTTTACTGCGACGGCCAAGATCATCGGAGCCGACCGGCCCGGACTGTTAAGTGATATCACCTCCAGTCTGCAGAACCAGCACACAGCGGTTCGAGGACTCAATGCCAAAGTCAACAACAATCAGATCACTACGCTCATCCTGAACTTCGATGTCAAGGATGTCGATGAACTCAACCGGATCTTGGCGAAACTGCGCCATGTCCCGAATGTCAGTGAGGTCAGCCGCTTATGATAGCTATCATTCAACGGGTAACTTATTCACGTGTCACCGTCGAGGACCGGCTCATTTCCCAAATCGATCACGGTCTGATGGTCTTACTGGGCGTGGCAGTCGATGATACCGATGACGACATTGCCTATATGGTCCGAAAACTGCCCAAACTGAGGATCTTCTCTGACGACAATGACAAGATGAACCTGTCGGTCCAGGATGTCGGCGGCAAGATGCAGCTCATCAGTCAATTTACACTTTTGGGCGATTGCCGCCAAGGCAACCGACCCTCATATATTACAGCTGCCCGGCCCGACAAGGCGACAGAGTACTACGAGAGGGTAGTCCAGGGGATCGCTGAACAGGGTGTCGAGGTAGTGACCGGTGCCTTCGGAGAGCATATGCAGGTCGAACTGCTCAATTCAGGCCCGGTGACGATCATCATGGATTCGAGGAACAAATGATATTAGAGAAATTCGTTACCCCCGGCATGGGGGTCAACTGCTATTTAGTCGGTCAGAACGATCAGGTGGTCATGATCGATCCCGGAACCGTATTGGACCAGGTCGATCAAGTGATCGAGCAAAAGGGCTATCAGCTCCAGGCGATCGTGTTAACTCACGGACATGCCGATCATATCGGCGGGGTGGAGCACTATCGAGACAAATACGGGGTCGATGTCTATATCCACGAAGACGATGAAGAGATGATAAAAAACCCCAGACAAAATCTGTCTCAGGGCGTATACGGCTATGAAATCTCAATTGAAGACGCGTTGACCTATCGCGATCGCGACCGGCTCGATCTGGGTGATATCCGGCTGGAGATCATCCACACCCCGGGCCATACCAAAGGGTCAAGTTGTCTGTTGATCGATGGCGATCTCTTTACCGGTGACACCTTGTTTAAGATGGGCGTCGGTCGCTGGGATCTGTACGGTGGTAACGGTGACCAACTGATGAACTCGATCAGGACCAGGCTGTTTACGCTGGGCGATATGCCGGTCTACCCCGGTCACGGACTGCCGACCAGCCTTGCTTATGAAAAACAACGCAATCCGTTTATTCGATAACCGACCCGGTGCTGCCGGGTTTTTCGTATTTCGGCATATTTCTTATTCGTGGCAAATAACGTATGATATGATGAATCAAGGACAAAATTATGCGAGTATCGATTCTTGATGTCAACAATCACCTAAAATATCAAACTGTCTTTGACAGCTTTTTTGACGACAATATCTGGACCGATCAGGATCCCGATTTCATTGTCGATTTTCACCAGCTGATCCATGGGGATGTCCGTTTGGAGCTGACTTTGGGACGCGAGTTGGCTGAGATCTATCAATACCTGGAACGATTGACACCGTCTCAGACCGAGTGGGGGACACTGCTTGGTGTCCGGCCACTCAAGCTGGTCCACAGCCTGTTGGAACGGGGGTGGAGTCAGTCCGAGATCGAACGTCACCTAGCCGAGGATATCCTGTTGCAGCCGCAAAAGATCGAATTGCTGTTTGAGATCCTGCGCAATCAGCAGGCAATCTACCGTCAGGATAGGGACAAATTGTCGCTCTTCCTATCGATCCCTTTCTGTCCGACCATCTGTAGCTATTGCAACTTTCACACCAAACCGTATCAGCCCAAACTGGCTTTGGATTATGTCAACGTATTGATCCGTGGGCTGGAGGAATTGGGCCGGCACCTGAAAAGCACGGGGCGGGTGGTCGATGTCATCTACCTGGGTGGGGGGACGCCTACGGCTCTGCCGCCGGAAGTGTTGCGCGAACTGATGGCAGTGATCGATGATATCATCCCGAGACAACAGGTGGTGGAGTATACCATCGAAGCCGGCCGGATCGACACCTTTTCTCCTGAAAAGATCGAACTGCTGGAGACGGTCGATCGAATCTGCATCAATCCTCAAACCT
>JAAZLX010000030.1 GCA_012799095.1 Tissierellia bacterium | reverse complement strand
CATCAAGAACAGTTTTCGTACCAGTCTCTCGAATGGTGTGCTGGAAGGGATCAACAATAAAATCAAGCTGATCAAGCGAATCGCTTATGGCTATCGATCGTTTGTCAACTTAAGACTCCGGATCATGCTTTGTTTCACCTTAACCAAAAAGGTGGGGCATCCGACGTAATTCTTGTCGGATGACACCACCTACAGTAGCTTTAGTCTAATCGACCAACACTATTTTTTAAAGAACCAAAATATCCATAACTAAACCCCTTCATCTCATTTTCGTTCCATCATAGTATATAGGCAAAAGAAAAAGTGTTACTCATGTAACACCCTTGAATCGTTTCATGTTGCGTTGATCCCAAAAAGGTTCACAACTGTTATCGGTAACGTATGGACTCCCCGGTTACCTGATCTTATCTTTTGAATCATTATAATTCTCGATCGCCTTACCTAAGGCATCCTTAGCTAACAGGGCACAGTGTTTGTGATCTTCCGGTAGCCCACCCAAATCATTATCAACCTGAAGCGGTGTGATTTGTAAAGCTTCTTCTATTTGTTTGCCTTTGGCTAATTCTGTCAGCACACTTCCGGCTGCTCTGGTAAATACACAGCCATCCGTTTTAAACCCGATTTCTTTAATTACATTCTGACTCACTTTGATCCACACCTGCATCGTGTCACCACACGGACCCGTATATGTGGCATATCCATTGGCGTCAGTGACCCGATGATAATTGCATGGCTCGTTTCCATATTCTACGATCTTTTTACCAAATTTCTCGATCAATCTTTCTTCAAGAATTTCCATAAAACTTTTCGTCGTTTGTTTGTTATTGTCTAAATCTATATTCATTATTTCTCCGGATATCATCTACATGACTTCTTTGGATTACCTTTGTCCTTCGAACACCATCTGATCACTAACCTTAATGGATATTTTTTGCCCATACTTCATAAGTTTTTGAATCCCTCCGCACTGGCTGACGGTTTCTAAAATTGGCTGTTTGTATGTTGATAGCCATTGAGTGCCGGCCAGGACACTGACACCCGTTCCGATAAATGCCTCCGGATACAGCGGTGTACTGGAACCTACCATGATGATGTCCCGGGCGTTGCTGCAATAGGACAATAACGGTTCAAGAGTTCTGTTTATCAAAGATGAACTCGTAACGAATACGATCTGACATTTTGGCAGCAGGTCAGGTTGAGCGCTTTCGGGATATGTCGTTTCGGTACCATTACTTAAATCACGCTCGAAAACAAAGATCCGATTCTTGTTGTTTTCCAGTTGTTTGATTATGGGTCCAATATGACCGATCACTCCAACCGTATCCTCCGGTTTTATGTCTACAGAGAAAAAGGCATCGGTTGTTTGAAATGATTCGATCTGTTTCAAGCCTTCATAATTAGCCACTGCGTTCAAAACAGCTAAACCCAAAGCATTTTGGATCACATTTTTTCCCTCAACTGCCCATAAAGCGATCTCCTCGGCTTTCATCCCAATAAGATTTTCGACATGTGGCAGCATGGCACAAACATGTTCAATTTCATTACGAAGCACATAAGTGACTCCCAGTAATCCATTGTCCATTTCCACAGTCAATAAACTTAATCCAATTCTTACATCTTTGATAGTTCTTCCCATTAATTGCGGTTTTGCCAATTGATAAACCCGTTCCAAGATCATGATATTTCCTCCCAAAGTAATAACCTGTTTATTTCAGTTTATTCTGTTTTTGACATTTGTCAATAACTGTGTCAGCTGTACATACACCTAACCGCTATCGATTTCACTTATCAATCTCTGTTTCTTCCGGTGGGCAGTTACGATATCCAGGCAACGATGCTCGGAATCGCTGATTATTACTCAGTGGAGAATTCTAAGGTAGCTTTTTCCCCAACGGATATTCATGATGCTGTCAAAGATGGCAAAGAATCATTGATAATATCACTCTATGGCTGTACTAATATCCAGGGACAAATCGATCTGTTGCGGATCTACTATAATCTTGGGGTTCGTCACATCATGCTTTGCTATAAGAATCAGAATAATATTGGTTCGGGCTGTGATGAACACAATGACTCCGGAATCAGTGTATTCGCCGGTAAGGTCATCCATGAAATCGCTAAGCTCGGTATGGTGATCGATCTTGCTTATGCCGGACATAGGACTCAACGAGAAACATTAGACATTATAGAAGGTATTGGAGTACCTTGTATCGCCAGTTCAGAATGCGCTGCCCGCTCAGAAGAGTCTTCCTGGCAGTTAAAAGATGACATCGCTGAAAGGATAGCAGCAAGCGGTGGTGTGATCATCTTGAGAGACGAAGCCAATTTGGATCATTTCACAAAGCTCTTGGGTCCAGAACACATCGTATGCGGAGATGATCCTGCAAACTATCTTCGTGTAGTAGATCAGGTCTGGAAAGGTAAGAGCGCTTAAACGAACTGCTATTTCATTGTTGGATTATACTCTCTTCGTGTGAAGTCATTAGGTAATAAGTTAGAGATAAAACAAAAGAACCTTGAAATTTCAAGGTTCTTGATTTTTTTGGTGGAGATGAGGGGAATCGAACCCCTGTCCAAAAACAATTCATTAAAGCTTTCTCCGAGCGAAGCTATCTTGATTAGCCTCTCTTTACCAGATAGCAGATATCAAGAGAGGTTTGTCCCTAAATCTTAACCAGCTGTCGGGACAACAGACTGATCGTGCATCTGATTGATTATCGGTTTACGGCGTCAGACGCGAAGGCCCTGTAAACCAATGCAACTTAATTTAGTTAAGCTGCGTAGGCAAAATTGTTTTTTGCGTTTAAATTTGTTATCCCAGTTCTTTAACGTGTACCCCAGGAAACAGAAACACGGCTCGCTTACTCTAATTCACTATCCCTGTCGAGACCAGATCATCCCCATGTCTGGTGTGACTCTATTATACCCTATTTTGCAAGATTTTGCAATGTCTCGGCTATGTTAGCCGAGTGATCGTGTCAGCATCGAATTCCAGCAGACCTTCGTCTCTCATCTTGGCCAATTCACGCTGAAGTGACGTTCGTCTGACCCCAAATCGACGTGCCAACTCTTTTTTCGTCATGTCCAGCTGGATGACCTTGCTGTTTTGTCTTTGGGTCTCATACTCCATGAAGCTCATGACCGACTCTCGGATGGTTCGATTGATGTAGTGATTGATCTGTTCACTCAAAATAGCGGAATGGTCGGATATGTACTCAAGATAACGGCGCAAAAAAGCTTTGTTGGTCGATAAGAGCTCAAACAGATGCTCCCGATTGATTTCCAGGATGGTCGAACGACGGGTCGTACTGATCATCAGAGGATAGATCGGGCTGGAAGAAAACAATAAGTTCCCGCCTAATAAATCGCCTTCAGCGAACTCGGCGATCACCATCAAATTACCATTTTCATCGATCCGCTCGATCACGACCTCACCAGAGAGAATGATCTCAAGTTTATCAGACGGCTCACCGGAGAAGTGTACAATATTTCCCTCGCCGTAACGAGTGAAGGTGAACTGGCCATCCATTAGATAGCGGGAGACAGATTCTCTGTCAAGGTCTTGTAAGAGGTCGAGTTGTCCGATCTGAGCCAATACTTGCAACATAGATGCCTCTCTTTATCGGTGTTTCCAATGAAACACCTTTTCTTTTATTATAACGATACGATGGAGAAACTACAAGCTAGGAGGCTTCATTGAAAACATTAGCTACTCTTATTCGACTGGCCTTTTTAGGATTATTCATCTTTTTAGTGGTCCAAGGCAAACCCATGCTATGGCTCGTTCTATACGTCATCGGTTTGATCACAACATTTTTGTTTGGCAGATACTATTGCGGCTACATCTGTCCTATGAACACCATTATGCGTCCAATCGATTGGTTGGCCAAGAAACTCGGTATTCAGACAAAAACCACTCCCCGCTTTCTTGAGAGCGGCAAATTTGCCTGGTTTACACTGTTTGCCAGTCTGGCTGTTGTCCTTGTCATTCGTCGAGTGGCCGGAAGACAGTTTCCTGTGCTGGTCGTGTGGCTGGTCCTGGCTGCATTGATTACCTTACGTTACCGACCAGCCGTTTTTCACAACCTGATCTGCCCGTTTAGTGCCCCGCTCAAATTGGTTGGGAATTATAGCCGGAACTCCCAGTATGTCATCCCAGAAGACTGCATCGGCTGTGGCAAATGTATCAAGCCCTGTCCCTCGAATGCCATTACTATTCCGAAAGGTTCACGAGTGGCACAGATTGAGACCAATATCTGTCATCAGTGTCAGGACTGCCGGGCAGTATGTCCCGAAAACGCCATAAAGTATGGCTCAACCGGTTAAACTCAACTGAATGGATCCATCCTAGATGACAGCCCTCTGGAACTCCAGAGGGCTGTTTATGACTGTATTCGATTTTGGGTTTGTTAGCTGTTTCGTCCCCTGGATGCCACAGAAACCAAAACGATCAGGAGCAACACCCCAACCAATATGAGCAACCAGGTGGTTGTTGAAAGGCCTAGGAATCCATCCGCCGGTGCCGGATCAGTTGTGATATCGACCTCGACATCGACCGGTTCTTCAGCCGGAGCCTGATCAGCAAAGGAGACGACATGGAAGACCATAAGCAATAATAATACTAGTGTTAGGATTTTCTTCACGAAAGTCCTCCTTTCTAGCGATAACGCTGATATTCTTTTACCCCGAAATCGATCAATAAACACTTTCTGCTCTTTATCGGAAATTACGCAAAAAAAGACAGCATATGAGAATGCTGTCCAAGTGACTGCTTAGCGTTCGACAATGGCAAAACTGAGTTGTCCACTGACGCATTTTATTTCTTCAACATAGCCTTCCGCTTTTAAAAAGTATATCTGCCCCATTTGTCTCACCAGTTCAACTCTGGTTGTGATCTCATCTCCCGGTACCACCGGGTGATGAAATTTTACTTTATCCAAACCGGTAAAATACGGCAATCTGCCTTCCAACTGATCTTGAAACAGTCCACAGGCACTCTGCCCCATGATCTCACATAGGATGACTCCCGGAACGATTGGATTGTCGGGATAATGTCCTCGAAAAAACCATTCTTCCCCGGTGAATTTCTTTTTCCCTATGGCCATGTCACCGTCCAGAAATACCTTGTCGAGTACCAGCATAGCATCACGGTGCGGCAGGAGATTTAATAGGTCGAGTTCGATCATAACTGAACCCCTTTTATGACCAGTGCGACATTG
>JAAZLX010000215.1 GCA_012799095.1 Tissierellia bacterium | reverse complement strand
TATTGTAATCGCCCCGCTGGGCTGCCATCTCGTCCGCTGGAGTGTCATCAACATAGGCCAGGCCTTTATCGATCAAAATATGAGCCCGGCGATACATTTCCTCAAAATAATCCGAGGCATAGCGGACTTCATGCGGTGTGAATCCGAGCCACTTTATGTCTTCCTGGATCAGGCGAACAAACTGCTCATCTTCTTTCTCCGGATTGGTATCGTCGAATCGAAGATAGGTATGACCGCCAAATTCCTGAGACATGTCGAAGTTGATCGTGATGGCTTTGGCATGTCCGATGTGAAGTAAACCATTGGGTTCAGGCGGAAATCGTGTGATCGCCTGACTGTGTTTTCCTGATTCGATATCTTCTTTAATGATGGTTCGAATAAAATTCGAAGCTGCTGTTTGTTTCATCGTCTGCTCCTAACTGATGACGGAACGATCAACGCTTGCCAGATAATCGCTGAGTGCACTGATCGATTCCTGCACTACCGTCTGATCAAACGGATTGCTGAAGTTGCCGACCTGTAGAATTTCGGTAAAGGGTAGAGACCCGCCGACGCGACAGATGGCGACATAATCGTCCCACAGCTTTTGTCGGTCCTCACGGGAGCGTTTGAATATCTGCATGGCACAGATTTGGGCCAGACAATAGTCAATATAATAGAACGGTGCGCTATAGATATGACCTTGCTTTTGCCAGCGGCCTCCGGCGTTGAGGTAGTCATTGGTCTGATAATCGACCCAGGGGTTATAGATCTGCTCTAACTCTCGCCATTTCGCCCTGCGCTCCCGGGCTGTCACTTCCGGATTGGCATACACCCAGTGCTGGAAGTGGTCGACCAGGGCACCATACGGTAGGAAGGCGATATTTGAAACATTGTGGTCATAGAAGTATTTTTCCGTGTCTTTACCGAAAAACTGCTCCATCCAGGGATAGGCAATATACTCCATCCCCATCGAATGGATCTCAGCGGCTTCCATACCGGGCCAGCGCAGATCAGCAATCTGATCGCGGGCGGTATAGACTTGGAATGCGTGTCCAAACTCATGGGTCAGGACATCGACATCACCACTGGTCCCGTTAAAATTGGAAAAGATGAAAGGCATGCTGTGATCATCGATAAAGGTACAATAACCCCCCGGCATCTTGCCCGGTTTTTGTTCCAGATCAAGCAGTTCATTGTCGACCATCAAACGGAAAAACTGCGATGTCTCAGGCGAGAGTTCATCGTACATCCGGATAGCCTGATTGACCATAAAATCCTTGTCGCCTTGCGGCTTGGGGTTGCCGCTTCGAAAGCGGAACGGCACGTCATAATAAGTCAATTCATCCAGCCCCAGACGGTCTTTTTGTTCGGCAAAGCCCTGTTCAGCCAGTGGCACTACGTGGGAAACGATGCCTGCGCGAAACCGGGCGACATCTTCGTGGTCATAGTCTGTCCGGCCATAGCGGTCATAACCCATTTGAATAAAGTTTTCATAGCCGAGTTTCCGGGCCATCTTGTGCCGGATTTTGACCAGCTTATCATAAATGTCATCCAGCTCCGACTGATTGGCCTGCATAAAGCCCCACGAGGCTTCAGCCGCTGCTTGGCGTGTCGACCGGTCAGGGTCTTCTAAAAAAGTGCCCAGACCGGACAAGGTATAGACCTGGCCGCGAAACTCGACCTGGGCACCGCCCATCAGCCGTTCATACTGTGTCGCCAGTTTGTTTTCTTCCGCCAAATCTCCCATGATCGCCGGATCGAATGTTTTTTTCTGGAGACGTAATTTTTCAAAGTAGTGTTTACCCAGCTTGTTTTCATATTCAGGCAAGAGGTCTGATTCCAAAAGATGTTCTGCTAATCGGATGCCCATGGCCTGAAGCTCAGGACTGATCTCATCAATATAATCACTCTCGTCCTTATAAAACGGGTCCAAAGTGTTGACGCTTTGGCGGATCGAAGCCAGGGTGGCCATAGTCGAATTGTGATCGTTTAGTGCCTGCATGTCCATAAACAGACCGTAGTGTTGTTCAAAATCCCGGGTTTGTTCCATCGCACGGAGCAACTCATCAAAGCGGGTCTTGACGGCTTCGAGATCGATCCGGTGATATTCCATTTGGCTAAATTTCATCTCTACCTCTCATATATGGCCGTAAGACCTCGGGTACGATCACCTTGCCGTCTTCGGTCTGATTGTTTTCCAGAATAGCGGCCAGCATCCGTCCCGTCGGCAGGCCCGAGCCGTTTAAGGTATGAACATATTCGACTTTTCCGGCCTCGTTACGATAGCGGATCGAAGCCCTTCTGGCTTGAAAGTCAGTGAAGTTGGACAACGAAGAGATTTCCCGGTAGGTTTTGGCACTCGGAAACCAAAGCTCAATGTCGAACGTCTTGGCAGCGCTGAATCCGAGGTCTGCCCCGCACAGTTCGATCACCCGATAAGGTATTTCGAGCGACTGGATCATTTTTTCAACATGAGCCACCATGTCCCGGTGCTCCTGATCCGAAGTTTCCGGAGTAGACAACTTGACCAGCTCGACCTTGCCAAACTGGTGTTGGCGTATGATCCCCCTAGTATCCCGACCGGCACTTCCGGCCTCCCGTCGAAAACAGGGAGTATAACCGGTCAGATAGATGGGCAGATCTGCCTGGTCCAGGATCTCTTCCCGGTGCAGATTGGTCAGCGTGACCTCGGCTGTCGGGATCAGAAACAAATCATCTTCCGTGATATGGTACATATCGTCTTCAAATTTCGGCAGTTGACCGGTGCCGGTCATAGCTGCCCGGTTAGCCAATGCCGGCGCATTGATCTCAGTGTAGCTACCGTCGTGAAAGTCGAGATAATAGTTCATCAATGCCCGTTCTAACTGGGCCAGTTCTTTTTTAATGAAAGTAAAGCGGGAACCGACCACCTTGGCACCGCGGTCGAAGTCCAGCCAGTCACGTTCTGTTCCAACGTCCCAATGCGGCTTGGGTTCGAAATCAAATACCCTGGGCTCCCCCCAGCGGCGGAGCTCCACATTATCATCTTCACCCTGACCGACCGGTATATCATCATGCGGCACATTGGGCACAAGATAAAGCAGCTGGGTCACTTCGTCTTCGACCGCTTTGACCTCAGCTTCCAAAGTCCCGATCTCCCCGGACAAAGTTTTCAGTTCAGCCAGGAGTTCGGTCGCATCCTGACCGGCTTTTTTCAACACCGGCACCTGACGACTCTTGACATTGGACTGGTTTTTCTTGGCTTCCAGGTCTTGCAGGATTTCCCGTCGCTTAACTTCCAATTCCTGGATCCGAAGCAAACCAAAGTCCCCTTTACCGCGCTTCATCACCCCTTGATAGACCGTCTCAAAATCATGACGGATCCGTTTCAGATCATGCATTATATTCCTCCAACTCGATTTGATACATCTTGAATGTTTTACAACCCTCACGCACGTAAGGGTCCGACAGAGCCAATACCAGGGCGGCCTTTTTGTCTTCGGCTTTGATCAGTGCCATGTTGCCTTTGTAATCGACAAAGTTCCCGCTTTGGATCAATTGACCGGATTGGCGCAATGCTTCGATATGTGCCCGATGAGCTTCATGAGTTTCTTGACTCGGCTCAGTCTGGTCATTTAACAGAATAAAAAACGTCTTCATTTCATTACCTCCCATATCATTCGGGCAATTTCTCCCGCTGCCTGCGGTCTGGCAAATCTGTGTAGTTGCCGGGCCATCTGGGAACGGGTTTCATCATGGCGGATCAGTCTCATGATGGTATCGATCAACTGATCACTCTCAGCGATATCATCATCACTCAACACCACCGCCGAGTCAGTCTCCTGGTAAATCCTGGCATTTTCCTGTTGGTCACTCAATTGCCGAGCCGGGATCAGTATAGCGGCTTTGGCCAGTCCGGCCAATTCCTGGATCGTAGTAGCGGAAGCCCGTGAAACGACGATATCAGCGGCTGCTAACACCCGGGACATGCCTGAGTATACAAAACCGACCATTTGGTATTCCGGAAAATCGGGCTTTTTCCGTTTGGCATCGTGAAAGAAGTCTTTTCCCGTTATGTGATAGATCTGGACTCCGTTGTTCAACAATTCGGGGCCGGCAGAAATAAGTGCTTGATTGATCGTATTGGCACCCAACCCTCCTCCGGTTGCTACCACCAGTGGCTTGTCCGGATCAAATCCAAGCGATT
>JAAZLX010000214.1 GCA_012799095.1 Tissierellia bacterium | reverse complement strand
TCAGATAGAGTGTGGCGATAAGCGAGCCCCGAATGCCACCACCTTCCGTTTTAAAGTACAGTTTTCGGATCTGTGATACTTGATCCATTGCGATGACTGTATCCTCGGCTGTGCTTTTGCGCTGGGCACCGACATTGACCAGATCTCCTTGAGTATCTATCAGCATCAGATTGACGATATTTGCCCCCTCGACCAGGCCGCGTTCTTTGCCAAGATCAACTCCTGCGGTACTGACAATGCCACGCTGGAGCGGAGAATCGGGATCGATATATTCGACGACCACCTGGTGTTCTTTGTAGGCATCCAGGCCGTCACTCAGCCCGATGCCGAGTTTACTACTGAAGGCTATCTCATCACCCAATGACTCAGGTTTGTCAAATTGTCCGGTTTTAAATTGAGGAAATTCAATCGTATGATTGCCTGACCAATATGGCTTGGTCAGTAGTTCAATATTGACACCGCCCCAACCCCGGGCCAGGATAAATTGCACCACCATGATCAAGATGATGACCGCAATACCGGAGCTGAGATATGTCAGACCATTGAGGATGCCATCGGTCAGCTTGCGTTTTCCGGTCATGACATGCTCCTTCCAATACGATCTTTGACATAGTGGATCCCCAGGTTGGTCAATAAGATCACCGCCATCAGTACGATGCCGACACTAAATCGGATATCATAATCGAGTCCCTGGGTTTCTTTCAGACCGGCCAGCATAGTAGATGTCAATGTCCGGGTGGTATCAAACGGGTTCAGTGTCGGGCCGATCATGGCATTTCCCGCCACCATCGACACCGCAGTTGCTTCACCGAAAGCCCGGCCCAGTCCCAATATCAGGCCGGCAAAAATACCTGATTTGGCAGATGTCAGGACCACTCTGAAATTTGTCTGTGTCGTTGTCGCCCCAAGTGCCAAGGAACCTTCGGTCAATTCCTTTGGTACGGCATTGATGGCTACGATCGCCAGAGATGTCATGGTCGGAAAGACCATAATGGCAAGCAAAATCGAGACTGCCATCAATGAATTTCCGCCATAGGTGGACAGTCCGGTAGCTGTGGCCAGTGAATCGACCCATCGCACGATGACACCGGCGGCAAACACCCCATAGACAACCGACGGGATCGCCGCTAGCATTTCCACGATCGTCGTCATGATTCGAGACAGTGCTTTCGGTGCGATCTTGGCAATAAACAATGCAGTCAGGACAGAAACCGGAAAGGACAGCAACAGAGCTCCCAGTGCAGAAATGATCGTATTGACGCCAATAAAAGCCACCCCATAGATCGCACTATCCTGTCGCCACTGGAGCCCGGTAAGAAAGTCCATCAAAGGATAGGCCCCTCCGGGATAACCGGACAAAAACGGACCAATGCCTTTTCGGACCACGAATACGATGATCAACAGGATAAAGACAGCTGATACAAAACCGGCTGTCCAAAAGATTCTTCGGAATAGATTGTCGACAGATTTCTTGCGGCGTTGATAAGATTCTGAGATCAGATCATGTTTCGAATCCATCGAAACTCCCTTCTTTTATACAAAAGCAAGGCTCAGCATGACGCTGAGCCTTACACTACAGCAAAACGATTACAGGTCTGACCAATCCGTCAGCTCCCCGGCGATGATCCCATGGATCTGCTGTTGAGTGATGTGTTCCAATGGATTGGAGCGTTCTACAACGACTACGACCGCATCCTGACAATATTCTCCGCTGAGCATACCACGGTCGACGGTTTCATTTTCACCAAAGGTTCGGGAAGCAAATCCGATATCCCCGGCATTGGCACCGTCTTTTTCTTCGCCGAGAACTCGTTTGAAACCATCACCTGAACCGGTGTGATCCATGTTGAATTCAAAGCTGACTTCGGCCTGGAAAGCTTCCAGGGCTGCTTTTAGGGTTTTATCGACTGAAGTCGACCCACGGGTACGCAGTGTCACATCGGAATAATCCTGAGTCTCGTCAAATCCTGTGACTTCAGCCGCTACTTCAGACCATGG
>JAAZLX010000213.1 GCA_012799095.1 Tissierellia bacterium | reverse complement strand
TTTGGCCGCTTCCACCACGACCGCCTCATCAATGATGCCAAAGCCGATCCGATTGACGCCCATATCAGTCGGTGATTGATACTCCGACTCTTGACCGGTAATTTTTTCAATGATCCGCTTAAATACCGGGAAGGTCTCAATATCCCGGTTATAGTTAACCGCTGAGACACCATAGGCATCGAGGTGATAGAAGTCGATCATATTGATGTCCTGCAGGTCGACGGTGGCTGCCTCATAAGCAATATTGACCGGATGTTTTAGTGGCATATTCCAGACCGGAAAGGTTTCAAACTTAGCATAACCGGCCGCTTTACCTCGAATGGATTCATGATAGAGCTGATTGAGACAGGTCGCAAGCTTTCCGTTATTCGGTCCCGGAGCTGTCACGACCACGATCGGTTTGGTCGTTTCAATATATGGGTTTTTACCATAGCCCTCTTCCGACACGATCAGTTCGACATCCGCCGGGTAACCCGGAGTCGCCCGGTGGATCACAACATCGATGCCGCGACGTTTTAATTTATTGATAAACAGATTGGCAGACGGTTCACCCGAGTATCGGGTCAGGACGACGCTGTTGACCGGTATGTCGGCTTTCCGCAGATCATCGATCAATTTATATACTTCCTGATCATAACTGATCCCGAGGTTCTGATTGATTTTATTTCGCTCAATATCCCCGGCATACAAACAGATGATCACTTCGATCTTGTCTTTTAGTCGCTTAAGTAAGCTGATTTTTACGTCGGGATCATATCCCGGCAACACCCTTCCGGCGTGAGCATCATGAAACAATTTACCGCCAAACTCCAAATATAATTTGTCGTAATCGGCTACTCGTTCCAGGATGTATTGCGATTGCTCGCGTAAGTATTTTTCTGAATCAAATCCGATCTTTCTCACTATCCCCTCCTGATTTTGTCATCTAATTGTATCACGACAGACTGTATTTTTTGGTCCGTTTTATCAATGTTCTAAAAAAAACATCTGTAGCTGACGATGTTTTTCAGTCCAATAATAAAGCGGCCCGATCCATTCGGTGATCAGGCCGCCAATACAGTAGATAAATAACTGATATATTCTAAATGGTCGGCTCTATCAAGCCATAGCCCCCATTTTTTCTTTGATAAACAACATTCACCTGCTCCGTTTCCCCATTCAGAAAAACAAAGAAGTTGTGTCCCAACAAACGCATCTGCATGATGGCTTCGACGGCATCCATCGGTTTGATCGGGAAGTTCTTCGTCCGGACGATTTCGATTTCATGTTCTTGTTCTTCTTCATGATAATCGTCATCTTCTGGAATATCGAAGTACCGAATCGAGTCACCTGTGATATAGCGCTTACGTAAGGCTGTTCGGTGTTTTCGGATCTGGCGTTCAAGTTTTTCGACAGCGCGGTCGATGCTGGTAAACATGTCATGGGTCGTCTCTTCTGCCCGAAGGTGGACATCGTGTTTGAGAGAGATTGTGATTTCACACGTTTGCTGACTTCGGATCTGAGAGAAATTGACGGTAGCAACAACATCACTTTGAAAATACTTGTCAAATTTCCCAAGTTTGTCAGTCACACGATCCTTCAGACTGTCCGACACTTGCATGTTTTTTCCTTGAAATTCGACTCTCATATTACTTCTCCTTTTCAAAGTACTTTTTAAAATAATACCCGATTAACTCGATTGTAAAGCCTGAGCCAGCACAAGAAAAAAATAATCTTCAATTTCACTATCAGACAATGCGTGAGCGCAGGCGTCAATCGTCGATCCGGTGGTTAAAATATCATCGATGATCATCAGATAACCAGGAGGTTTCTTATCCCTGACACTCATGCTGCCCGCCATCACTTGTTGTCTTTGCCTTCGATCAAGCTTGTATAGGCTCTTGGTATGCCGGGTCCTTTCCAGGATCTTGATACAGGGCAGCTCCAACCTGTTGGCCACTTCTGTTGCCAGATCTTCCGCCTGATCATAACCGCGGACCCATTTCTTATAGCGATACATTGGAACAAAGCTGACAGCATCGACCGGTAAATCATTCTGCTGTAGAAAACGCACAATAAAATCGGCGAATACCCCAGCCAGGTAGCGCTGCTCTTTGAACTTCATCCGGTGGATCAGTTCCTGCACTTGATCGGCATACGAAAACAGCGAAAATATGACAAAATCATGTCGTTCGATCCGCTCGGTCGTCTGCAGATCTCTCAGTTGATCAAAGCAGGCCCGACACAGGGGTCTCTGATTGAATACTTCTGCCCGGCATATCTGACATCGCTTCCATGTAAATAGGTTCATGAGACCAGTATATTCGCTACCATCAGAATTGACAGAGATATCATCAAGTTTTCCAACCCAATCCGGTAGTTTGGACTATTCTGTGCCGCCCTGACGCATTTGACTGTCTTGAACCAACCGCTCGCTGAGGTAAGTATTCCGTTCAAAACTGTCGACATGTTCGATCATCTGATAGAGCGAATTCATCGAACCGAGCACGATCAGAAGCTGCCTGGCCCGGGTGATCCCGGTGTAGATGACATTGCGGTTATTCAGGATACCCGGCACATAGCCCAGAACGATGATGACGCAGGGGAACTCACTTCCCTGTGATTTATGGATCGTCATCGCATAGGCCAACTCAAGCTGGTTGAGATTATCGGCAGTGTATTCGACTTCTCTCGTCTTATCAAACACCACCACGAGTCGTCTATTTCTGGTGTCGACTTCGATCACTTCACCGATATCGCCATTGAACACCCCGACTCCCTGATCAAAGGTTTGCCGATCCCGCCAGGCCAGAGTATAATCATTTTTCGTCTGCATGATTTTATCACCGACTCGAAAGCCCCTGATGTCGGGCCGGGATGGATCGATCAACAAGGACTGGATCAATTCATTCAACTGATGCGTCCCGACCGGCCCCTTTCGCATCGGTGTCAGCACCTGTATGTCCCATACCGGATCAAAGCCGTAATACTCCGGCAGCCGGTTGGTGATCAACTGAGCCAGCTTGGCTTTGGTCTCGTCGGTATCGCTTGTCCGCATGATAAAGAAATCGCCTTGATTATCGGAGTGGATCTCACGCGAACCTTCGATCACCCGGGCGGCGTTTTCCGGAATCAAAGAATGTTCGCTTTGGCGGAAGATGTGCAAAAGATTAGTGGTTGGTATGCTTCCGGAATCGATCACATCATGTAATACCTTGCCCGGCCCGACGCTGGCCAGTTGATTGGCGTCACCGATCAAAATCAGTCGGGTGCCACTCTCGACAGCCTCCAGCAAAGAGGCCATCAAAAAGACATCGACCATCGATACTTCATCAATGATCAGGATATCGGTTTCCAGCGGATTGAGTCGGCTCCGCTCAAAAAACAGCGCCTGTTCATCTTCTGAGAATTTATATTCCAATAGACGGTGGATCGTGGCAGCCGGATGTCCGGTCGTCTCTTCCATCCGTTTGGCTGCCCGACCGGTCGGCGCTGCCAAAAGCAGTTTCAGGTTTAATTTTTCCGCCAGATGACATAATCCGCGAATCAGCGTCGTCTTGCCCGTTCCCGGACCTCCCGTTATGACGGATACCGGATGGGTGGCTATCGTTTCCAGAGCTTCCCACTGGACAATATCAAGTGTTATATCATATCGTTGACAAAATCTGTCGATTATTTCTTTGTAGTCCAAATCTTCCATCGGAGCATGAGCCAGCCGAGACAAATCCATCGCTAAAAAGGTCTCTGCCCGATACGTCTGTTGCAGGTAGAGCCTACCGTCTTCAACAAATAAATGTCCCAGACCGATCAAACTTCTGAGACGATCTTCGATCCGCTCTTCATCCAACATCAATTCACGAGCTAAACGCTGTTTGGCCTGTTCATAATCAGCAAAAACGTGACCCTGGTCCTGATACTGGATCAGCAGGTGCAGGACATAAGCATGGATGCGGTACTCATGATCCCGTTCAAAACCGAGCTTGGAAGCCAGCGTATCGATCGTCTGAAATCCGACCTGAGGAAAATCGAGATAGAGGCGATAGGGGTTTTCTTCAATCACCTGACGGGTGTCTGTTCCATAGCGGGTGATGATCGATGCGGTTCGTTGCGGTCCCAATCCCAGTTGTTGTAAAAACATCAGAGAATCTCTTCGCTCAAGGATGGTCTGATATGAATCGACGATCCGCTTGAGCGTTTTCGGTCCGATCCCAGGGACCGCCTGAAGCCGTTGCGGGTCATGCTCCAGGATATCAAAGCTCAACTCACCGAACATCATCAAAATCCGCTCTGCCAGAGCCGGCCCGACACCTTCGATCGTGCCTGAGGATAAGAATTCATACATGGCATCGGTTTCACTCGGAAGAAGATATTTATAACTCTCGACCTTAAATTGCACCCCGTATTTGGGGTGCTCTGCCATACCACCGGTCAGCTCCAGCTCTTCGCCCGGCGTCAAGCCCGGCAGATAGCCAACGCACATGGTCAGCTCATCCTCATGGGCAAACAGACCGACAGTATAGCCATTATCCGGATTATTAAAAATGATCTCAACGAAATGTCCCTGCAGTGTCATGTGACCTCCTCGTTCATTGTATCAAACCCTGGTCTTGTTGGGTACAAAGAAGACAGAGGTGTACCATGAATCGAATTGACATGACCAGAAAATATATCCAATCAAAAGCTTCCGGCTGGTTGATCGAGCATCTGGAAGGCGTAGCCGAAGCGGCCGCCGAGCTGGCCCGAAGACGAGGCCTGGATCCGGAGTTGGCCGAAATTGCCGGATTATTACATGATATTGCCCGGGCTTATGATCCTTTTGTCAGTAAACACGGTCCGCGTGGGGCCGAGTATGCCCGGCAATGGCTGGAATCGACTGCCCGATTTACTCCTCAGGAGGTAGATCAGATCTGTCGAGCCATCACTTATCACAGCAAAAAGAGGCTGATCCACAGCCCCTTTGATGAAGTATTAAAAGATGGTGATGTCTACGATCATGTTGTCAACGGGCTCTTTTTAGACAAGGATCAGGCAAGGATCGAGACACTGAGCGAAGAGCTCGGTTAGCTACCAGGAACGGCCTCCGCCGCCTCCGCCGCCTCCGCCGGAAAAACCTCCGCCACCAAAACCACCGCCAAAGCCGCCTCGCGAACCCCCGCCGCTGGACTGTTGCGGTGGCGGAGACGTTGCCGTGGCGAAGTTGTTGTTGAGATTGACATAGAAGCGTCGAGGATAGAATGGACCTTGTCCTGAATACCAATCGGGCGCCGGGATGGTGATCTCTTTCAGGTGGTTCTCCCAGATATCAGTCAGACCAAATACATAGACATAAGGCAGCATATCATAGTAGTAATTTGGATTGGACTGGAACATCATGTTCAGTTCTTCTGTTTTGGCTTTTTCCAAAAAGTCCCGGAAGCCGCGGATCGGACCGAGGTGTGCTCTGGCATATTCGGTATACTTTTTGATACCAAGCAGCGAGTAGAACAGCCAGGCTGTCAGACCAAAACTGGCCACCACGAACCATAACCAGGGATCATTCCAACGGGGAAAAGCAAAGCCGGAAAAGATTCGGGATACTGAAAAACCGCTGCCCAGAGACAGATATACACCAACAAACAACAGTGGCATGACCAGCATGCTCAAACATCCCAGCTCTAACTTATGACCGCCGGATCTCCGGGCGTGCAGCGCTGACATGACAAACAGCAGCAGTCCCAAAACAACGAAGGTGATGATATAGCCCAGAATCGATTGAAGTCCGAACAGCCATCCAACTTGATGACCGATAAACAGTCCGGCGACAATGAACACGATAAAGATGATGATCCCCGGCAGATACTGATAGCTGTTGACCAGGATCTCTTTATCACCCCGGAATTTATCTTTTAAGGCAGCCAGGGCTGTGTCAACATCCTTATAAAACTTGTGTTTGAGCTGGTCCATGGTGACGGTGTTTTTATCACCATATTTGAACATGGCGGCAAACAGACGTCTTTCGTACGGGTTATCTATTTCCTCACCGGTGACTTTGCGGACAAAGGTCATTTCAGAGCTGGAACCGATGACACTCCGTTTGTCCTGTTCGATGATCTGCAAATAACCCTTGGAAGCCCAATAAGTGATCAGACTGGCCATATCTTCTTTTTTGATCAGTTCTTCCGAATTCATATAACCGATCTCAGGTGGGTTGAGATCAAACGGCGGTTCAAAACTGACGACCGGAATGATCTGATTATTGGCAGCGTTTTTACGACGAATACTTGTAGTCAGCAAAATGGCTGCACCCAATAAACCAAAGGTAGCATAAAAATGGAGCGGATTGTACGGCTTCGGAGCATCACTAAAATAGCCCTCTTCCATATCGACCCGGAAGGTGACGGCTTCATAAGGCTGTAACGAACCGGCCGTGCCGGTAACGGTGTTTCCATTGACTGTCCACTGGGCTTTTTCGACCGAACCGTGGAGACCGGTTGTCACATTTAATGTCGACTCATCGAAGTCTTTTGGCATGGTGACGCGAAAAGACGTCTGCTCGATCGGCGAAGACCAGTCTGTCCCGATCAGGTTCCAGTAGACCTGATCAAACTCAGAATTGCGGTCCGCCCCCATGACAAAGGAATAGCTGATGACATATGTCATTGGACCGGTATGAAAGACATCCGGGTCGCCGATGCGGATCTCCATATAACTCCCATGATTTGTCGTGCTATACGGATGAGGCTGACCAAACTGATCAGTCACCGAAAGGTTGTTGATATCATGGGAATAGCCGTAAAAATTCCGTTCGATATCACGGATCAAGCCACGTCTTTCAAACAGAAAATTGACTTGGATCGTCTCTGTTACGTGATAAGTGTTGCTCAGGTCGACATCCATCTGGACATCGATCGAAGGGATCTCCATTGCCGGATCGGCAAAGGCAACCGATGGGACAAGCAACAGGAGAACGAGTAACAATCCGAACATTTTTTTCATGATTCGTCTCCAAATACTTGAGTTGCGACCCGCTCTCCCGCCATTGCTTCAAAGAAAGGCTCTTCCGTGTAACCAAATGGTCCGGCCAGGAGCACCTGCGGGAAGGTTTGAATATTGCTGTTATACAATTTGACATTACCGTTGTAATACAGTCGGGAGTTGGCTATATCCCGTTCGACTTCTTCCAATTGCTGCTGCAGGCGCAGAAAACCACCGTCCGCTTTGAGCTCAGGATACGCTTCGGCAACGACGATCAAACGGTTGAGTGAATCATCCAGTGCAGCATTGGCCTGGACTTTTTCTTCAGTGGTTCGCGCATTCATCGCCTGAGAGCGAGCTTGAGCGGT
>JAAZLX010000212.1 GCA_012799095.1 Tissierellia bacterium | reverse complement strand
TGGATCGAGCCGGTGGCGCATTGATAGCCGTCTTTCTGGCTTCACTGGTGGTCGGCTTCTACAGTGAAGTCATGGCCATTCTGCAAAAAGCCCCTGCCACGACCTATGTCATCCCGGGGATCCTACCTCTGGTGCCGGGTGCCGGAATGTACTACACCATGCTTTTTTTGACCGATGGCGAGCTGTCTCTGGCTGCTTATCATGGCTATCAGACCGTTTTTACCGCTCTGGCCATCGCCTGTGGGATCATCATTGCCCCATCGATCCGTCGCTTATACCATCAGCAAAAGGGAGCCTAAGCTCCCTTTTTTGATTGGATCAGTCCTAACAGGATGGTCACTCCTGTGACTGCTTTAACCGTTTCACAAACGGATTCGGTTTGACCTGTCGATTGCGATAGATCACCCGCTCATGGTCATACTGGGGATCATGGATCAGACCGCTTCGCCACTCCATCTCCCACTCCTCCAAATGGTCCAGGTTGGTGATCAGGGCATCCGGATCGGCAAAGGTGGCGTGTATTTTCGTTATAATGGCATGATCACAATAAGGCCGAAAGGTCTCGTAGATATTGGCCCCGCCCATGATGACAAAGTCATCCGGATCGATCGTAGCCGCCAGAGCCAGCACCTGATCGACCGAATGGACCGTTTCGAATCCGTCGGCAGCGAAGTCCTTGTTCCGGGTCAGGACAATATTTCGCCTTCCCGGAAGCGCCTGTTGCCCGGGCAGCGACTGATACGTCTTTCGTCCCATCAGGACCGTCTTGCCCATGGTCTGTTCCTTGAAGAATTTCAGGTCGCTTTTTAAGTGGACCAGCATATCGCCGGCCGCACCGATCGCCCAATTGCGATCGACATTAACAATATAAAACATCCTACCCTCCTAAATCGCGATCGGTATATTCCTGACTGCTTCTCCCGTGACCAGGCCATCCAGTCGGAAATCATCGATCGTAAAATCATAAAAATCCGTGATCTCGGGGTTGATCCAAAAACTCGGGGCGGGATGTTCTTCCCGGGTGATCAGTTCTTCGATGATCGGGATGTGTCGATCATAAATATGAGCATCGGCGATCACATGGACCATCTCCCCGACTTCGAGCCCACTGACCTGAGCAATCATATGAGTCAACACGGCATACTGCATGACATTGATCGCATTAGCCGCCAGCACGTCATTGCTGCGCTGATTGAGGATGGTATTCAAGGTCTTTCCGGTGACATTGAACGTCATGGAATAGGCACAAGGGTACAACCGCATGGCATGTAGGTCCTGATGGACATACGTATTGGTCATGATGCGCCGGCTGTATGGGTTGTGTTTTAGATCATACAGCACCCTGTCGACCTGATCGAACATGCCTTCGGGATACTGATGTTTGATCGCCAGCTGATAACCGTAGGCCTTGCCGATCGAGCCGTCTTCATCGGCCCATTCATCCCATATCTTGGGTTTGAGATCCTTGATATTGTTTGATTTTTTCTGCCAGATCCACAGGATCTCATGAACGGCCGACTTAAAGTAGGTCGGTCGCAACGTCAAGGCGGGAAACTCCCGTTTGAGATCATACCGGTTGACGATCCCAAAGCGCTTGATGGTATGAGCCGGTGTCCCATCGGGCCAGACAGCCCGGACCTGTTGGCCTTCGCTTGATGATCCGTTGTCCAGAATATCTCGACACATGGTTTTAAAGGTTTGATCAGCTTGACTCATGATTCCTCCGATTGATCTAATATTAGCCAGCCCAGGGCATTGGGTAGTCGCCTGCGCCAGGCATCTTCGTTATGTTCTCCTCCGGTCTCAAGATAGAACTTGTGCTTGACACCGGTCTTTGTCAATAGCTCGCTTAAGCGTCGATTCGATTTGATGTACAGTTTGTCAAAGCCATCCGCGGTTGATTCCTCGGTCCCGCTGTCGAGCTAATAGCGCTGTCCAAGACTTGGGTCGATCCGACGCAGCTGCTGCTCAAGCTCTTCTTGAAACAGCCAGCCGGCTGTACTCATCGCCAGGATCCAGTCGAACTCCTCAGGATAGGATGAACCCAAATACAGGCTCATGACACCGCCCAGACTGGCTCCGGCGATCATCTGTCTGCCATCAGTCCGGTAATGCTGTTTGACCCAGGGAATGACTTGATCGAGCAGGAATCGGGCGGTATCTTTCCCCCTGCCTCCCCGACGGTCCAATGACGGGTCAAGATCGACCGGGAAGGACCAGGGCGTGTACTCCTCGGTCCGGTGGTCGGGTGATGAATCAAGACCGACGACGATCATCGGCTGGTCGATCTGTTCCAGGACCTGATCGACTGCCCAGATCATGCCGTAGGAAGCCTCAGCCGGGTCAAACAGGTTTTGTCCGTCAAAAAAGTAAGCTATCGGATAGCTTGATCCCTCTGTGTCATACCCGGGCGGTGTATAGATGCGCACTTGGACCATCCGGTCAAGTTCAGGACTGAACAGTTGTGTTTGCTTGATCATGCTTCCTCCTTGGGCGAAAAGAAATCGGCCATGTCCTTTTGCCGGCGGTCTGTTTCTACCAGGTAGAGAGTGGTCTCCTTGATGCTGGGGATGCGTTTCAAGCCTTTGGCATCGAGCCGCTTGGAGACGGCATTCGAACCGAGAGAAACGATCTCATGGGCATCTTCCATCATCCGGATATTATAAATACACGGTGTGTTGCCTTTCTCATACCCGACATTTTCCCCATTGGCCAACATATTCTTTTGTCGATAGAGATAATACGGCTGATAGTCCGCTTCGCGAAGTGCAACATAACCCTGACGCAACATATCGCGTACACCGGAGGCACTCAGGTTCTTCTGACGCAGGGCGGATCCCCGCTTTTGTGACAAGTTGTGGATCGTGATATTGGACGGACTCATGGCGATCAAACGATCGAGCGATCGCAAGAAGCTGGCGACTGATTCACCCGGCAGACCGGCGATCAGATCGGAATTGACGATGACATCACGGGCTTCAAAGTGCCGGATCAAGTCTTCCGCATGCTGGATATTCGATCGGTTGACGGTTTGCAGGACCTGTTGATTGAAGGTTTGAGGATTGATGCAGATTCGATCGACCGTCTCCAGCAGTTCGATCTTTTCAGGAGAAAAGGTGTCGATCCGGCCGGCTTCGATGGTATACTCCACCACCTGTTGTCTCGGGATGATATCATC
>JAAZLX010000211.1 GCA_012799095.1 Tissierellia bacterium | reverse complement strand
TTGCCTCGGAGTGCGTCGAAGGACTCGAGGTAACCGGTACAGAAGATGACATGATCGGCCGTCACGGTGTAGCCTTTGTCGGTTGATACGGTGATTTTTGTTTCATCTGCTCGGCGCACGACCCGTCGGACCGGGCTGTTGCCATAAATCTGCCCACCCTGAGTCATCGCCTGAGCCAATAAGGCATGGATCATCTTATATGGATTGAGCGCGGCATCATGGCGCGTCAGCATACCGTGCTCTCCACTTAATCCATATTGCTGTATTAACACGTCTTTGCTGAGATACTCGGCCGGAAAGTCGTGCTGCATCAGGACCTCGGCTTCTTGTCGAAACTCATCTTCGAGCCGGATCTCATCGGTGATGTAGATCGACTCGATCGGGCGATAGCCGACGTCTTCCTCCAGGTGATACACGATATCATCGAGTTTCATCATGGCATCGTGGCACAATTGATAGAAGTCCCGACCGGCCTGTTCCCCCTCGATCTGAATAAAGTCCTTTAACCCCCGATCGCTGTGGTATTGGATCATGCCGGTATTTCCCAGACTCGAACCGGTCGCCGGCTGCATCTTGTCCAGCACCGCGACCTGAAAACCGGCTGTGCTCAATTGGTGTGACAGGATGGCTCCCGACATGCCGCCTCCAATGATGCAGATGTCGCACGATATATCATGGTCCAGTTCAGGGTAAAATCTGGCTTTGTCGGTGGTTGAAATCCAAAACAGATTTCCTTTGTGAAGCTCGATCCCATGCCCCAGTGTGATATCAAATGATTTCATAGGCTCCTCCCGTCGGAATGTAGTCTTGCTTCTTTTCTACCCATTGAAATAAGCTGGTTTATCAGTTCACTAAAATACTTTTTTTCCTATGAAATCATAGTCTTCACCGAACCGGTAATGGTTTGATAAGGGCCAATAATTGGTATATACTTAGCAAAGAGGTTGAAAGGAGCGAATATGGAATGGCTGACAGATAATCCCGCCCTGATATGGCTGGTTATTGGCATAATTTTTATGGCTCTCGAAGCAATGACTGTCGCACTACTCACCATCTGGTTTGTCGGTGGCGCAGTTGCAGCCATGATCTTGGCTTCGTTCGGAGCTTCGACAGTGGTCCAGGTGGTCGGTTTCATTATCGTTAGCGTCTTGCTATTGATAGTTGCCCGCCCGATGATCCGCAAGAGAAATCTTGCCACCGTCCGCACCAATGCTGATCGATTGATCGGTAGCGTTGGCATCGTAACCAAAGAAGGAACTGAATTCAGCAAGGGTCAAGGCCGCGTCGGAGGCCAGATATGGACCATACAACACGTTAACCACACCAATCTGCCGGTCGATAGCAGATTTATCGTCCAAGCGATTGACGGTGTTACACTGATTGTCACCGACGAAGAGTCATAGGAGGAGTTTATGGGTTTTTGGTATGTTACACTACCGTTGATATTAATCGCACTTTATCTACTTGTAACGAATATTCGGATCGTCCCCCAGTCGCAGGCATTTGTCATTGAGCGACTCGGTGCCTACAAAGAAACTTGGAATACCGGACTTCGTCTCAAAGTGCCGTTTATTGAACGAATTGCTCAAAAAGTCTCACTGAAAGAGCGGGTGGTCGATTTCGCCCCGCAACCGGTTATCACAAAAGATAATGTCACCATGATGATCGATACGGTCGTCTATTTTCAGATCACTGACCCGAAACTGTTTACCTACGGGGTAGAAAATCCTCTGTCAGCGATCGAAAACCTGACAGCAACCACCCTGCGGAATATCATCGGGGACCTGGAGCTGGACGAATCACTGACCAGCCGTGACCTGATCAACACTCAAATGCGCTCCATCCTTGACGAAGCGACCGACCCGTGGGGCATCAAGGTCAACCGGGTTGAATTGAAAAACATTCTGCCGCCGAAAGATATCCAAGAAGCGATGGAAAAACAGATGAGAGCTGAACGGGAACGACGTGAGTCGATTCTGCGAGCCGAAGGTACGAAGCGATCCGCCATTCTGGTCGCAGAAGGGGAAAAGGCCTCACAAATCCTTCAAGCAGAAGCGTATCGTCAGGCTACCATCAACCGGGCTCAAGGGGACGCTGATGCGATCCTGATGGTCCAAAGAGCTACTGCCGACGGGGTCCGTGCTCTGTTAGAAGCTGCTCCGCAAGATGTGATCGTAAAACTGAAAGGTCTTGAGAGTTTGACCAAAATGGCCGACTCACCGTCAGCCAAACTGATCATTCCTTCCGAACTGGCAGGATTGGCCGGACTGGCAGCCTCAGCCAAAGAAATCATCAAAGACTAGATCAAAAATGCCTCCTTCCGGAGGCTTTTTTTCTTGGCATGATTGATCTGTCAGCATACATCAATCCTTGCTGGACGGTTTGAAATATCCCGAGAAAGAGAAAACAACCAGACAAATATCTTCGATCGCTAAACCGATGGCATAGTAGATCCTGGGGATATCCCGAAGTGACTCGAGATAGCCACCCTGTGCGTAGATCAGCTGAGCCAATCCGGTCGTACCGGTGGTAACCAACCACAGTGCATCCCATCGTCCAAACACAACGATCAAAGCGTGCGATAACACAACAATACCGAAGAATACATAAAAGTCTTTGCGTGTGAACCGGTATCTGTGGCCGAGATAGCGAAACAACAGGAAAAAGGCGAGGGATAACGCGATGTAATACGCTGCGACCATAGCAAGCCGACTCAACAGGGTCGGCCCCTGGACCGTGACCAGAGAAAGCTTAAAGGCGAAAGACACCAGCCCTGTGACCAGATTGGCGATCAGTATCGCTGACAGGTAGATCGATCCAAACAGAAATAATTTCTTATACCAAACCATCGTTTCCTCCGTTATGTCACATCATACCATGGCGATTCATTCCAATGAGCAGAATTGTATTTGACAGTGCCCCAAGACTGAGAAACAATAGATAGAGAAAGTAAGAGGAAATTATGATACAACCGATATATATGCTGATCCTGATCATTCTGATGGTGATCATTGGCGGAGTCGTTTTTCAGGCCTGGCGACACAAGAAAAAAGTCCGCCGCTTCCTTCGTGATGGCTTTGGAAAAGCACCTACCAAAGGATATACCGACAAGCTCGAAAGCATCAGTGAATACTGGAAGGCGTGCGCCAAGCAATTACCGGAATACCGGGCTGTCGATGACATCACCTGGAATGACCTGGAGTTGGATCTGATTTTTGATGCCTTGAATACGACGTATAGTTCGGTCGGCAGCGAGGTCCTCTACTCCCGGCTTCACCGGATCGACAGCCCTGATCTGGAAGAGCTGATACAGGCCATCAAGGCGGATGAGGAGTTGCGGATCGATATCGCCTACTACCTGCATGGGCTGGCTAAAAACGACTACAATCATGCCAGTGATTTTTTGTTTGATCCCTCATCCCAGAAGATGGCCGGCTTTAAACCCTGGCAGGGCTTATTGCCGTTGGTCGGCCTGGCGGTCATGCCGTTTAGCTTTGGTGCCGGTCTGATATTGACTATGTTCTCCCTGGCATTCAACCAATGGACCAGGAGTCGGGTCAACCTTCGGGTGGAGCATGGCATCGATGCCGTTCGATACATCGCCAATGCTATCCATTTCGGTGGCAAGCTGGCCAATGTGACAGAAACCGACCTGCCGGATTATGCCGATCAGCTGCGACAAATTATTGCCCCGCTGAAAAAGATCCCGTCCCGTCTGCCGGTCCGGATGGATCCGAACAATCCTCTGTCGGGTCTGTTGATGTATTTCAATTATGCTATTTTATTGGATTTTTATCAGTATAACCACGCACTGTCAGTCTTGATCAAACACCCGAAAGCCATGCATCAGCTGTGGGAGAAGATCGGAGATGCTGAGATCGCCCTGGTCATTGCCTCAATGGATCAACGATTGCCGACGGTCAAACCGACGTTTCACGAGCAACATTCTATTATGGCTGAGGATATTGTCCACCCCCTGATCGAAAACGCTGTGCCCAATCCGGTCGACTTCAGCCGCAGCACCCTGGTCTCAGGTTCAAATGCTTCCGGTAAATCGACCTATGTCAAAGCGATCGCCATCAGTGCGATCACTGCCCAGAACCTGGGCCGCTCGTTTGCCAAAAGCTTTTCACTCCATCGCGGCCGGGTGTTCACCTCGATGGCTATCCGGGATAATATTTACCAGGGAGATTCGTATTTTGTGGCTGAGATCAAGAGCCTCAAGCGAATGATCAATGCCAGTCTGGAAAGTAAACCGATCTATTTGTTTATCGATGAGATCTTAAAAGGCACCAACACGATCGAACGGATCGCCTCATCCCATGCCATGCTCAATTTCTTCCATCAGCAAAAGGTCCCGGTGATCGCTGCGACTCATGATATCGAGTTGACGGAGCTTCAGGCTGACGATATGACAAACATCCACTTCCGGGAGCAGGTCTCACAGAAGGAGATCACGTTTGATTATCAGATCAAGCAGGGTGCGACTCAAACCACCAATGCCATCAATCTGCTCAAGTACTATGACTTCCCCAGCAACCTGACTGATCAGGCCTCCCAAATGGCCCGGGATTTCAAACAGACCCGTTCCTGGAGCCGGCAATAAATACTCGGATTTTAGACGCCTTCAACCCGATATAATCCACTCAAGAAACAAGCGAGGTATTGCATGAATATCACTGATTGGCTACTTGATTCCGACCCAACCCTTCGCTGGCAGGTGGAGCGTGACCTGTTGAACCTACCTCCGGAGGTCTGGCAGGCCACCAAACAGCTCATGACAGAGCAGGGTTTTGCCAGTCAGCTGCTGAGCCATCAGCAAAACGATGGCACCTGGCTGGGTGGGGCTCATTTTCCGAAAGACTATCGACCCGATGGCACCGGTCAACCGTTTACCGCCACCGGTCCGTCGTTAAGTCAGCTGAGGGAATGGGGCGTCCCACCGGAAGCCCTCCTACCTGATACGGCACAGCTTCTGAAAGATCTGCGCTGGGAATATGATGACTTACCCTTTTGGGCAGGGGAAGTCGATGTCTGTATCAATGCCTACACCCTGGCCAATGGTGCCTGGCTCGGCATCGATATGACTCAACTGGTCGATTGGTTTGAGGACCATCAACTGCCTGATGGCGGTTGGAACTGTGACTGGGTCGACGGAGCTGAGGTATCATCCTTCCACTCGACACTCAACGGGCTGATCGGACTGCTGGCGTATGAAAAATGGACCGCGCCGGATGATCGGATCCGTCAGATGCGCCGGCGGGCAGAACAATACCTGCTTGATCGCCGCCTGATGTACCGTTTGAGCACGGGTGAACTGCTTCCCTGGACTCTTCACCTGGCCTATCCCTATCGTCACCTCTACAGCGTGATACGGGCCCTGGACTATTTCCGTTCAGCTGCGGCTTTTGATAAATCACTGCCCGATAAAGCACTCGGGCCGGCCATCAATGCCCTCGAGATGATGAGGGATCGGGACGGACGTTGGTATCAGGACTACCGTTTGCCCGGCCAAGTCTGGTTTGAAGTCGATGCTCCGGTCGGTCAACCGTCCAAGTGGCTGACCTTTCACGCCTTGCGCATCCAGAAATGGTGGCAGCAGGTCGAACTGATCGAACGAATAACAACGATATGAGTATTCATCTCCTTAGGTGGGTATATAGCATATGCCAGTAACTATATACTAAACCGTTTTTAAAGGAGATCGATAATGAAATTAGAATTACCGAAACTCGATTATGCATACGATGCATTAGAACCCCATATTGACGCCAGAACAATGGAGATCCATCACACCAAACACCACCAGGGTTATATCAACAACCTGCTGAATGCTTTAGACCAAGCTTGGAAAGACAAGGAGTTCGAAGAACAGGACGTCATCGAACTGCTGCAAAAGATCGGCTCAGGTACGTTTGATAAAAAAGACATCGAAACAGCCGTCCGCAATAACGGTGGTGGCTTTATCAACCACAATCACTTCTGGAAGATCCTCAGCCCGGAAGGCGGCGGTGAGCCGACCGGAGAGCTTAAAGAAAAAATCGCTGAGCAATTCGGCAGTTTTGAAGACTTCAAAACAGAATTCGCTAACGCAGCCAAAGGGCGCTTCGGATCAGGCTGGGCCTGGTTGGTCAAAGACTCGACCGGCAAACTGGCCATCACCTCGACTCCGAATCAGGATTCGCCTGTGATGGAAGGTCATGTGCCTCTGCTCGGACTCGACGTCTGGGAACATGCCTATTATCTGAACTACCAAAACAGACGGCCCGATTATATCGAAGCCTTCTGGAACGTAGTTAACTGGAAACAAGT
>JAAZLX010000210.1 GCA_012799095.1 Tissierellia bacterium | reverse complement strand
GCGATCGTTTACAATAGTTCAACCAAAGAAAACGGCAGTGTATTTCTACAGACCCAGGGTTGGTTGATTTTAGCCGAGGCACTGTTAGGCCGAGGCAATAGGGCCTATCAGTATTATAAAGAAAGTTCCCCGGCCCATCAAAATGACATTCCTGATATCAGGCAGATGGAACCGTATGTCTATGGTCAATTTACTGAAAGCTCAGACAGTCCCAATGAAGGGCGATCTCATGTCCACTGGCTGACGGGGACAGCTTCGACAGTAATGGTGGGGTGTGTTGAAGGGATCCTGGGAATAAGGCCTGCGCATGACGGAATCTTGATATCACCTTCTATTCCAAGTCATTGGGAAGAGGTCATGATCGAAAAATCATTTCGCGGCAAGAAGCTAACAATTGTCATCAAAAATGACAGTGGTTCTGAAAGTGGTTACAAACAAGTCTACTTGAACGATAAACGGCTGAAAAACAATTATATTTTGTATGATGAGTTACTCGAGACGAACAAAATACTTTATATTATGTAAGACGGGGGAATATCATGGGTGGTATTATTTTCAAACAGATCAATAAAGTATATCCCGGAAATATTGTGGCAGTCAGGGATTTTAACTTGGAGATCAAGGACAAGGAATTTCTGGTCCTCGTCGGTCCTTCCGGATGTGGTAAATCAACCGTCCTTCGACTGATTGCCGGGCTGGAGGAAATTACTTCAGGCGACCTTTATCTCGATGGACGGTTGATCAATTCGATCGCTCCGAAGGATCGGGACATCGCTATGGTATTTCAGACGTATGCTCTCTATCCTCATATGACGGTCTACAAGAACCTTGCCTATGCCTTATCACTTCGTAAAGTGTCAAAGGATGAGATTGATAAAAAAGTCCGTGAAACAGCCAGGATGCTTGAGATGGAAGAATTGTTAGACCGCAAACCAAAAGCTCTCTCGGGCGGACAGCGCCAACGAGTTGCACTTGGGCGGGCTATGGTGCGCGATCCGAAAGCGTTTTTGCTGGATGAACCGCTGTCAAACCTGGATGCTAAACTCAGAGCATCGACTCGAACAGAGATTACCAAACTTCATAAAAAGCTTGGCACGACATTTGTCTATGTCACTCATGATCAGACCGAAGCGATGACGATGGCCGATCGAATCGTTGTCATGAAAGATGGCCGGATCCATCAAATCGGCAAACCTCAGGAGTTATACAATGCTCCGATCAATCAATTTGTGGCCGGATTTATTGGAAGTCCGCAAATGAATTTCCTCGAAGTAGTCATTGGGAAAAATGATAATGGTTATTTTGCCGGATTGGATCAGGCGGAATTTCCCCTGTCAGATCAGATTTTTGATCCGGAAGTTCTGGATCGATACCTCGGGAAAACAGTGAATTTGGGAGTTCGTTCAGAAGATGTCATCGCGGTCGAACAGGCCGACCAACGAAAAGATGCATTAGATACTATCGTTGAAGTCTATGAACCGATGGGAGCTGAAATACTGGTCTATATTGACTACTTGGGGCGTAAACTGATCGCCAGATTTGAGCCGGATGAAACCGATAATATGAATGAGGATCTGAAAATCAGTTTTAAACCAAATAAAATCCATCTGTTTGACATGGAAACTGAAATCTCTTTGCTGCATCTACCTGATAATTAAGTAGTAAGAGCGAACACACCTCTTGGTAACAAGAGGTTTTTTTTTGAAAATTCACAATCGATGATACACTGTTGTTGAAAAAGAGTTTGTATATATGGGACGCTGATGGAGGATGAGATGTTTGAGATTCAAGGTAAATATGCCACAGCTAAAGTATTTGCCGGTATTTTAGAAAAAACGGCTGTAGATCAGATCAACACACTGCTGAATCAACCTTTCATGGAAGATACCCAACCCCGCTTCATGCCTGATGCTCATGCCGGAAAAGGTTGTGTCATTGGTACAACGATGCATATTCGGGATGAAATCTGTCCCAATCTGGTCGGCGTCGATATTGCCTGTGGTGTTTTAGTTGTCGAATTGGGCAAGGCGGCTATGAATCCGATCAAGTTGGATCAGATCATTCACCTCCATATTCCTGCCGGCTTTAACACCCATAAAACAAAGCACAGCACAAAGGAAATAAAACAACGATTTGGATTTGCTATTGAAGATTTGAAGATATATGACAAATTACCTGTTCAGGTAAAGGAACGAGCGAAGAAATCTTATGGTACTTTAGGCGGAGGGAATCATTTTATTGAGCTGGCCAAGTCAGACGAATCTGACAGGTATTACTTAGTCATTCACAGCGGTTCGCGCCATCTGGGTCATCAAATCGCCCAACATTATCAAAGCTTGGCAGAGAAAAAATGGAGGCGGTCATATCACAAAGGTCGTTCATCGGATTTAGCCACATTACACCGGAGTGATGATCAAACGGAGTTTGGCAATTATCTGCATGATAGTGAGATCGCCCGAAAGTATGCCAAAGCCAATCGAATACTTATGGCAGAAAATATTTTAAATCATTATTTCGATAGCCAATTTGAATTGCAATTGGATGGTCGTATCTTAAAAGACGGACTGCAGGCAGAGTGTTCCTGGTTTGAAACGGTTCACAACTACATCGATCAAAGCAACAGACAAGACATGATATTACGCAAAGGTGCGATTTCTGCTCAAACAGGAGAGCGCGTCATTCTTCCGCTAAATATGAGAGATGGCAGTGTGATCGCTATAGGCAAGGGTAATCCCGACTGGAACTACTCAGGTCCTCATGGAGCCGGCCGCAGCATGAGTCGGTCTCAGGCCAGAAGGCAATTAAATCTGGAAGATTTCAAACAAACCATGGCCGGGATCTATACGACTACTGCTACAAGAGACACGATCGATGAAGCACCGTTTGCCTACAAGGATTCCCAAGAAATCATCGACCAGATTTCCGACACACTGACGATTGTTGATCATATCAGGCCGATCTATAATTTTAAAGCTAAATGATTTAAAAATAAAACAGACCGCCGAGCGGTCTATTTTAATATCGGGCTGTTAAGATAATGGATCAGCAGTTGATACGTTTGTTCCAATGCAGAGACATGCGTCCTTTCATAGTGATGAGTCGATTCCACTCCGGGACCCAAACAGGCAAACCGGACGTCGAGTCCCTGTCTGACAGCAGCTGAGGCATCGGAAGCATAAGCGTCGATAACGTCGACATTGTAGATGATTTCATTCTTTCGGCATAAATCGACCAGTTGTGTCGTCAAATCAAAATCATACGGGGTAGCACCATCTTTGGCGAAAATGGTAACACGATCGTCCTTCGCTGTCTGGGTAGAACCGACCACGCCGATATCGACGGATACGATTTCAGCTATATCATCAGGAAGGCCATAGATTCCGTGTCCGACTTCCTCATAGTTGCTGAACATGAAGATGGTATCGGTTTGGGGTTGTTGATCGACAAAAGCTTTTAGTACACTTAACAAGATTGCGCAACATGATTTGTCATCAAGAAATCGACTCTTAATATATCCCGAATCTGTCACAACGGTCATCGGGTCGAGTGAGATATAATCTCCGACCTGGATCCCCAACTGTCTGACGTCTTCATCATTATCTACCACCTGATCGAGGCGTATTTCTACGGTATCGTTTGTGCGTTCGGTCTTATTGACTTCATCACGATGTAAATGAACGCTGCTCTTGATCGGCATGATGGTGCCTTGAATGGTTTTTCCGTCCCGGGTATGAACTTCGATATTAGCAGCTTCAGCCGCAACCACCGGCAGCCCTCCGATCGGTACGATTTTCAATCGTCCATCAGACTTGATTTCTCGTACCATCGCTCCCAGAGTATCGACATGGGCAGCCAAGAAACGAGCCGGTCCACCAGATTTACCTTTGATCCGCACCATAAAACTACCTTTGTTAGTAGGTGTGATTTCATAGCCCATTTGCATCACTTCGTCTTTTAGCCAAGACATCGCCTTAGTTGTAAAGCCGGTCGGCGAGGGGATGGCCAGTAAAGCCTGAAGCTTTTCTAATAAAAAAATCTTATCCATAATACCTCCGATACAAGTGTACTATATCAGCTGCCGATGCAACAACTCACTTCCACAGACTCAATTTTATTAAAAAACTAAACATATGTCTTTTTTTGTTGCCGATGAAGCGTGTATACTATAAGAGTATGATCCACAAAAACCGATCAAAGGGGAAGGCATGAAAACAATTTTGTATCATGGAAAAACAAAAGATGTCTACAAGTTGACCGAAGAGCGTTACCAATTGAAGTTTAAGGATACAGTCACCGGTACGGATGGAGTATTTGATCCCGGTTCCAATCAGGTAGGGTTGACCATGGACGGGGTCGGATTGAGAAATCTGGCGATGTCTGTGTATTACTTTGAAAAACTGAAACAGGCCGGTGTCCCCAGTCATTTTTTAGGAGCAGACCTGTCTCAGGGCACGATGGACGTATTACCGATGAAACCGTTTGGCAAGGGACTCGAAGTCATTTGTCGTATGAAAGCCGTCGGTAGCTTTTATCGTCGATATCAAGATTATATTGAAGAAGGAGCCGATCTGGATCAATACATTGAGTTCACCCTCAAGAACGATTCTCTGGGAGATCCTTTGATCACGGAAGACGGCCTGATTCAGCTTGGCATCATGACGCAAGAACAAATTGAAACCGTGAAATCGTTGACCCGCATGATCAGTCAGACTATTGCTGACGACCTTATGTCCAAAGGCTATGAATTGTATGATATCAAATTTGAATATGGGCGCATCGATGATCAAGTATATTTGATGGATGAATTATCTTCCGGAAACATGCGGGTCTATCGTGATCAAGTGGTAATCGATCCAATCGAACTAACGAAAGAGTTCGTTTAGTTTCTGCCCATCAATAGCAGGGTAAATATCTTATTGGAGGATAAATCAATGATTGGAGCCTTTTTTGATATCGACGGTACACTATACCGCAATTCCCTGTTAATTGAAAATTTTAAGAAGTTGATCAAATATGAAATAATCGATGAGATGGTTTGGCTGGACCGGGTGAGAAAACCGTTCCAGGAATGGGCTATCCGAAAGGGTGATTACGAGAATTATCTCGAGGATGTTGCCGCTGCCTACAAAGACGCGATGATCGGTCTTGATTTTCGGACGGTTGAATTCCTGGCAGAACAGACGATTGAGCAAAACTGGGAAAAAACGTATGTCTATACCCGCGATCGGATCAATGAGCATTTGAAATCAGGTCATAAAGTCGCGTTTATTTCCGGTAGCCCTGATTTTCTGGTGGCAAAAATGGCTGATCATTATAAAGTGGATGATTTTATGGCCAGTCATTATGTATTTGATCTGGATGATCGGTTTACCGGTGAAGTCCGACCGATGTGGGATGCACTCAACAAACGAAAGGCGATCCATCGCTTTGTCGAACAGTATGATATCGACCTGACTCAATCCTATGCCTATGGCGATACTTTAGGTGATTTGACGATGCTAGAGATGGTCGGCAATCCAATTGCGTTCAATCCAAATCGCAATTTATTTCACAAAATACAACATGATGAAGAATTACGTGAACGCGTCCATATCGTGGTCGAGCGCAAAGACATGGTATACCGGATCGACCCTCTAAATTATAAAGTGGAATTCTGACCATATATGACTTTTCACGTACAACCTTTCTAATAATTAAGGATATAGATCTCCTGTGTCGATAAGAAAAGGCCCATTTAAATGGCAGATTAAGCCAAGTAAAAAACATTCTGATTTTATCGTCAAAAACTGCTTGACCCTTGAAAGGTTTTATATTATATTAATAAGGCACTACTCGTGGGGCACCGGTCTTTAAACGGAAAACTTCAAATATCTTTTGAAAAGTCGTTGACAGGTGAAACCGAAGAGTGTATAATAAAAATGTTGTCACAAAAGGCAGCGCATGAACGTTGAAAACTGAAACAGCAAATGATGAGGTAGAGAATTAAAACTGTTAATTAAGAGTTTGATCCTGGCTCAGGATG
>JAAZLX010000209.1 GCA_012799095.1 Tissierellia bacterium | reverse complement strand
TTGCTTTCTGTTGAACTGCTTGATCCTGTTGGTAAACCAGGTCTCGCATTTGGCTGCCATACTCCGTTAGTTTTCTTGCCAATTCGACATCACTCAGAGCCAGTATCCGAACAGCCGAAAGTGCCGCATTGACTGCCCCGTCTAGCGCTACGGTCATTACCGGCACACCGGATGGCATCTGGACCATCGATAATAACGAATCCAACCCTCCCATCAAACCGGTCGAAATCGGTAAGCCTATCACCGGAAGATCGGTTACACTGGCGATCACGCCCGGCAGATGGGCTGCCTTTCCAGCCGCGGCGATCAGAACTTGAAATCCCCCATCTTTGGCTTTTGTCGCAAACTCGACAGTTTCCTGCGGTGTACGATGAGCACTTAGAACACGGACTTCCGTCCGAATGTGAAATTGATCCAACGTCTCGATCGCCGGCCTTACTTTGTCATAATCTGATCCTGAGCCCATAATAATTGCAACTGCCATAAACACCTCGTTTTCTTGTATATATGTTTTATTATACAACTATACTGCGTACATTATAACCTTTTTCGTATTTATATTTCGCCTTTTATATGTGACACGATGCTTTGAAATAATTTCATGTCACGCTGATCCGGAACATTGATTGCGATGCCTGCCCTTTCAGTATGCCCCATCTTTCCGATTATCTGTCCATTGGGACTGATAAGACCCTCAATACTCCAGGCTGACCCGTTTGGATTGTCTACATAGGTTGTAATGATCTGAGACTGTTGATGTAGCCGGTGCAATGTTTCTTCATCGCTATAAAAACGCCCTTCCCCACTGGAGATCGGAACGGGGTATTCGGCACCGACCCGTCCAAGGTATAACCAGGGAGATGCATTGGATGTCAAACGGGTACTGACATATTTTGCCTGGTGGCACCCAATCGTGTTATGAGTCAAACTCATCCTGACATCAGCCGGATCTTCGATCTTGTTGTTGTCAAATACACCCAGTTTTACCAGTGCCTGAAATCCATTACATATTCCTATGACAAAGCCACCACGTTCTATCAGTCGATGGAAGGCATTTTTAACCTTGTAATTGCGAAAAACAGTGGTGATGAATTTAGCTGATCCATCAGGCTCATCAGCTGCGGAGAACCCACCTGACAAAGCCAATATATCTGTCTGATCGATGGCTTCAGCTAATTCGTCGATCGCCTGTTCCATCGAACCGGACTGATTGACAAAGACTTGTTGAACGACTTCTGCGCCTGCCGCTCTAAACGCTCGAGCAACATCATCTTCGCTGTTTGTTCCCGGAAAAACAGGTAATAGTACATCGACCTGACTTTTGGGTTGTGGGTTTTTCGAGATCGGATGGTTGTTACATTCCAGAGTCCCTGATTGAGGCTGAACGATAGGATAGATCGATGCCAGGATAGCATCGTCCGATTCGATCCTTTGGATCAGATCGATCTCGGTCTGATTGATCATCAATTGATTTCCCTCAACCTGACCGATGAGTTCAGCCACCGGCTGATGGACCTGAGCCAGGATGGTATTGTAAAGATCCGTTTCGTTTATCTTTATCCTAGCACCGACCAGATGACCCTTGGCCATATTGACCAGCGTCCGTTCGACCGAGTCGGTAATGACTGATGCCGCCAGGACATTACCTGCCATGACCTGTTCCCGGAACAAGCGGTAATTTGCCTCCGTCCGTTCCAGGTCGAAGGTCATATCTCTGTTTTTGACAGCTCGAAATAACACAAGGTGCGACGGGACAGGTTTCAGTTCAGGTGATATCACCTGCTCAACCTTACCGGTATTGACAGCAAAACTGACTAGCGTCGGCGGTACCTTGATTTCTCCATCTGCTGACAGGTAGGATCCGCTCATGGAATCTTTACCTCCGATACTGGGCAACTGAAAATGATCAAGCACCCGATTGGCACCCAACAAGCTGAGATACGGTT
>JAAZLX010000029.1 GCA_012799095.1 Tissierellia bacterium | reverse complement strand
TCAGGAGTCGGTACCGAATTCGATGAACACCGGTTTTCCCTGACTCAACCACTCATCAAGATCATACTCCGGTGATAGTGGCATCGAAGTGCCGGACAATTGAACATCATTCGATTGGGATAAAAAATTCTTTTGAATATACAATCCGGCAATCACCACAATAATCAAAGCCGGCACCAATATCTGTAGGACTTTTTTCTTATTCATAGATACCTCTCATCAATAGTTAACTTCTAGTATACCCTAAACAAAAACAAAACATAACAACCGAATCGTAATTCGTTTTCCGGAGCGTCCGTTCGATTTGGTATAATAAAATCAGGAGGTTTCCGTGAAGCTTGTAACGATTAATCAAGAATATGCCACACAATTGGCCGAGATCCTGTCAAACGATCAATCGCTCCATCAGATTCTGAGTAGTCAACCCGAATTACCTCAGGTAACTCCTGATGAATACTACTGGACGACCAGACAATGGGAAAAGAAAAATGACGGTCGGGTCTATGCGATCATTGAACAAAAAATGGTGCTCGGAGTCCTCAGCTACCTGCCACTGTCAGACAAGGCAGCCATAGTCGGACTATGGATCCGGAGCGATCAGTGGAACAGAGGTTATGCTTCCCGGGCTTTGAGTTTATTTAAAAAGGTTGCCGGAGGCAAAGGTTACAACTATATCACCGCCAATATCCCGCGGGACAATCCGGCTGCCATGGCTGTCTGGCGCAAACATCCGATCATCGTCACAGAATCAAGTGAATATATACACCCGTGGATGGATCTTTCAAAATGAAGACGCTGGCCATTATTGCTGAGTATAACCCGCTTCATGACGGACATCGCTATCACTTTCAACAAAGTATGGACCAAAGTGGCGCCAGCCACAGCATCATCCTTATGAGCGGTAATTTTGTCCAGCGCGGTGAACCCGCCATCAGTGATAAATTTACCCGGGCGGCTGAAGCCGTCCGGATGGGCGCAGACCTGGTACTGGAACTTCCCTTTATCTATGCCGTCAATTCAGCTGATTTTTTTGCAGAAGGTGCCATCAGGATCCTGAACACCAGCGGTGTAGTAGATTACTTAAGTTTCGGCAGCGAGACTGCCGACCTGGAGAACTTGAGTACCAGTGCTTCCCGTCTCTTGGAACCGGATCATATCACTCAGGTGCGAGCACTGATGTCACAGGGCTTATCTTATGCCGGAGCGGTCGAACAACGTTTGGGCCAAGCATTACGCCAGCCAAACGACATACTGGCCATACAGTATCTGAGAGCTCTGATACGCCAACACAGTCCCATTCGGCCGATGGTGATCCGACGCCGCGGCGGCTATCACAATGACAGCCTGGCAACTCGCTTTCCATCAGCCACAGCCATACGAACTGCTCATCGACAAGGTGTTTTACAAGACATCGAACAGCCGATCTTCTGGGAAGATCTGACCGACATGATCTTTGCCCGGCTGCTGTTACATGACATCTCCTCGATTCACGGAATGCGTGAGGGCATCGATGATGCCCTGAAACGGGCTGCCTTGCACACCAATGACCTGGCAGAACTACTGGAACAATGTCGAACGCCCCGCTTCAGTCTGGCCCGATTAAGACGATTACTGATCCACAGCCTGATGGGTTACCACAGCATCGATCACTCCGAGCTGCAAAACACAGTTTATTTTCGCCCTCTGGCCTTCAATACCAAAGGGCGTCAGCTACTCAAAAAAATAAAACAGCAACAACCTGATCGATTTATTCCGACCCTGTCGCGCTACCGCGGCCATGATGATATCATGCGGGTACTACACTTCGACATCATCAGTTCGAATTTATATTATTATCTCCAACAAACCGGACCCGAGCAGGCGAGAAAAGCCATCTATGTAAAATAAGACGGAAGCATTTGAGCTTCCGTCCTGTTTCGTTTAGTTGAGAGGCACGTTTTTGTCCAGGCTTAAGGTGCCACTGTCATAGTCTTGTTGATCAACAGACAGGTAGACCTGACTGACAGCGAAATAACCACCGAGAGTCAGACCCAGTTCCTTTATGGTTATGGCTTCATCTGTCGCAGCCACTTCCCAATGATAGATATCGCTACTGATATCGATATACACTTCATCTGACATCGGTTCTTTTTCGATCTCCCGGATCTTAAAGCCATCCGGGAGAGCTAATCCATCGGGACGTTCCCGGCGTAAAGCCTGCGATAATTTCTCCATCAGTGAGTCATTGGTGCGCATATCAAAGGTCGACATGGTACCGATCGGTTGAGCTGAAGAATCTATCTGAACGATATCGATCCGTTCAGGATATTCAGTATCTTCGGTCAATTTGTCCAAGGTCGATGAAATATCATTTTCAGGATAGACCGATTTGACCAAACCAAAATCCTGAGCAAAGTAATTGATGACGCCATTGCTTTCGACGGCAATGGCTTTGACCAACTGACTTCCCAGGATCACGATCGGTTCGTCGAGTCGAATAATGGTCGAGGTCCCGATGACGGGATCTTCCCAGGAATGACCGACCTCAAGCGGAGCCTGCAACAGGATCCTCTCCTGATCTTCGGTCGTGTAGTCCAACCGGCTGAGTCGACTGTAATTCTCTGATTCTGTAAAAATCAATCGAACTTCATCCTCTGTGATCCGATAGATATTGACAGTTTCCGTTCCGCCGTTGTTAACATGAAACTGTACCAGATCATCTTTGATATATTCCGTTCTTACACGATAGCTTGCAAACTCATTATTGACACCTTCAAAAAATCGAATGGTATCTTTGAACACCGGAAAATAGTCCGCAACAGTCGGCCCGGGTTCCGGTTCGACCGTTTCCGGCTCAGTCGTTTCCGGCTCAGTCGTTTCCGGTTCAACTGTCTCCGGTTCGACCGTTTCCGATTCCGGTGTTTCAACCGTAGTTTCCGGAATTTCCGGTTCGATTGTCTGAGGTTCTTCTACAGCAGGTGGACTGGTCTCAGGCGGCTGAACAACCGGTTGGCTGCACCCCGCCAGACTCAGTAAAAGTAATAGAACAATCAGTTTTCTCATCATTCTCTCCCGGGGATGTTCCGCTCAGGATCTAATCAGTCTTCGATGGATCCGATATGAATTCCATCATGTGGTCGAATAGATGGAGCTGTATTTTTCCCCGCTCATCGCCGATTGTGACATCATCGATGGTTTCATAACGGTGGGTCCGTTCCATAAACCGTTGAATCCACTCATAGATGGTGATCAATATTTTTTCGTTTGACTGGCGCACCCCGGTCCGGATCTCATGTCGGACGGTCACGGCATTTCGCAGTAGCATTTCAAACCTGTCATTTACCCGGTCCACCAGTTCGAGGATCTCGGGGTCTTGCCAAATCGCATCCTGATAGGCTATAAATTCTTCCTGGTCGTTAAAGTGACGTTTCAAGTCTTTTTTCATGTTCTCCCACTATCTGTATGGCCCTCAGGATCGTATCTCGTGTTACAACCAGGGCCGGTAGATTCAGTATCTCTTCGATTTTCTGTATACTGGTCGAATATCGATCGCTCTCTCCCCTAAGACAAACTGTCGCTCCTTCGAGAGCAAACCCGACGTCTAAACCGGGATTATCCTCTGCCCAGTTTATAACAGAAGCGATCCGTTCCTTGTCCAGCGCCCGTTCAAATAACAGGAAACGCATCCGGGACGAGGGACATTGATTCTTCAACGGATTTTGTTTCAGCAGGCGCACCATGCGGACCTTTGAGCGGACAATATTGAAACCGTCCTCATCCAGTTCCGTTTGCAATATATGACGAAGTTTCGTCGCGGTCTCCCGCCCGTGTTGCTCGGCATCCAGGACCATCGAGTTGGATGTAAAATCGATCTCAATATTCTCATAACCCTCAGAAGTCATTATAACCGATAGCTGCCTTAACGGAATGCTATTGCGAAAGAATACCACATATGGTCTCATATCTGATCTCATGCTGGCTCCTTATGCTCATTTTGTTGTCCTTCTAGTTGTCTTATATATACCGGATATATTTATTTTCAAAACAGTCTTGACAAAACTCAAAGACCCTTCTATAATTATATTAGCACTAAGGTATTGTGAGTGCTAACAGATTAAAGGAGGTAAAATCTATGACAAGTTTAGTCCCTTTCAGCACCCGTAGAAACGATCTGGTAACACGCCGTTACGATACGTTCGCCAACCTGATTGATGACTTCTTTAATGATTCGTTCTCCAGCCGTTTGGTGAACAGCAATTTCAAATTGGACATCAAAGATCAGGCTGAACAATATGTCATCGAGGCTGAAGTCCCAGGTTACAGCCGTGACGAAATAAGTCTGGACGTTGAAAAAGGTCTGCTGACGATTTCGGTGAAAAAGGAACAGGAAAATCAGGAAGAAAACAATAATTACGTACATCGTGAGCGAACCATCAGCTCTATGACCCGTCGTATCGCGCTGGGCGACGTTGATGAAGAACAACTCACCGCAAAACTGGAAAACGGTATCCTGGAAATCATCGTTCCCAAGAAGCCGAAAATCGAAACCAAGAAGACGATCAACATCGAATAATCGTCACAAAACGTTATCTCTAACATTATTAGACGGTCCACCCCGGGGTGCACCGTCTTTTTTTTAGATCGTTTCCAGCCGGATACGCGATCCGCTTCGATCCTTGGTGATGATCACCTTGGCATCGATCTGTTCTTTGAGCAGGTTGACATGTGAGATGATCCCGACCAGTCGATTGCCCAGCGACAGTTCAGCCAGAGTCTGCATAGCCGCCTGGAGCGATTCTTCATCGAGCGAACCAAAACCCTCATCGATAAACATCGAATCGAGCTCGACCCCGCCGGCAAACGATTGGATGACATCACTTAGTCCCAACGCCAGCGCCAGAGAAGCTTTAAACGATTCCCCGCCTGAGAGCGTCCTGACGCTGCGCTTCATCCCATTATAATGATCGATCACATCGAGATCCAGACCGATTTGGGACCGGGCCCCGCCCGCTTCCTGACGGATCAATTGATATTGGTCATTGGTCATACCGGCCAGGCGAAGATTGGCCCGGTAAATGATCTCATCAAAATATGCCATCTGCAGATACGTCTCAAACTGGATCTTCGGCTTGTTGACCAATTGCCCGCTGGCAGTATCCGACAGGTTTTTCAACCAGGTCAGCCTGTCCGATATTTGTTTGAATTGAGTGTGATTTTCCTGCAGCTCCTGTAATGCCTTTGTGTTGGCATACAATCGGTGACTGGATATTTCCCGTTCCCGGGTCAGCGTTTCCCGCCTGTTTGTTTTTTCCTGTCTTTCTGCTTTCAGTTGTGTCAGGTCGATCTCCTCAACCGAATACAGCTGTTCGCGCAGGGTTTGTTGCTGTCCAAGCAATAACTTGTGGCTTGAGGTCATTTGATCGAGTGCCTTCGTTGCCTCTTCGATCGCCTGGTCAATGGCTGTGATGTCCGCTTTTGTTTGATGAATACGGGATTCCACCTGGTCTTGCGTCAGCTGAGCGATCCTCTCGCCCGCTTCATCGATCCGTTTTTGCTGATCGAGCAGTGCCTGATTTATCCCGGCCAGTCGGCGGTCGATATCGGAAATCGATCGGTCGATACGATCCAACTCCTGTTCTTTGTTAGGCAACTCCACTTCGAGGGTTGATTTTTTTGTCTGCTGTGATGACACGTCAGCCTTTGTTTGAGCTATCTCCTTCAGGGATCTGGCCAATTCAGCCTTCAGTCCGACCGGATCAAACTCCTCCCCTGATTGCACAAAGTATTTCTGTTCGGCTTGTTGCAGCTCAGTCAGAGACCGGCAATGGGTCGCCAGTTCGGCTGCTTTCAGTGAGGCCTGCTGCATAACGGCCTGAGCCTTGTCCCGGGCTTGTTTGGCCTGCTCGAGGTCTGCCTCGGACGGCGCCTCAGGCGACAGCACAGCCGGGGCCGGATGTTCCAGCGAGCCACACACCGGACAGGCTTGCTGTGGCACCAAACGAGTTGCTAGTATTCCGGCTTGAGCATCAAAGAACAATCGTTCTGAACTGGTGTACTGTTTTGTCAGTTGGGCAAGTGTCTCTTGAGCCTGTATAAAGGTCGTTTGGCTAGCAGCCAGCTCCCGGGTTGATCGAACCAACTGTTCTTCCCGCTGTTCGATCGCAGCCAGTCGGTCTGACCTCTCCTTCAAACTCAGTTCTGCTTGTTCTACCCGGGCAGCTTGGGCTGATAAGTCAGCCATATCGGTCAAGGTCTGTTTTATCAGCGAAATCGAGTCGAGTAATGTCTTGCGTTTTGTATGCTGTTCTTCCAGTTGGGTTTCCAGACCACATTTTTGTGTCTGATTATTGGCCAAGGATTCCCTCAATCCTTTTAGATTTTCAAATACAGGGAGCAACGCCTGGTCCCGCTCGATAGTTTGGATCAATTGATCGCGCAACGGTTTTTTCTGATTGGCTTGATCAGCCACCTGCTGAAGCTCAGGCAGATGTTCGTTGATTTCCTTTAATTCCTGTTCGACTTTCTCCAATCGTTCCTTGTTTTCGGCCTGCTTTTCTGCCAGACCGATCAACCGGTTCAATTCATCAAGTCGCTTCTGGATCATTTGCAACTGTGTGTCCAGGATTTGATTCTCCGCTTGATCGCGTTGATTTTGTCTGTCCAGTTCCTCCATCACCTGAGTGACATCACCCGAATCAGATATCACCCTATCTGATGTCAGTTGCTGCAGTGCTGAATCCTCCGGGACAACAATCGTACCGGCACAACGAACCAGATCCGCTTTTATTGACTGAAACCGACGGTTTAGTTCAAGATAATCCGATCGAATTCGATCTTGTAGATTCAAGAACACTTCAGTATTGAAGATTTTTCGGAAGATATCCCTGCGCTGATTGGTCTCAGCCAGCAGCAATTTTAAAAATTCACCCTGGGCGATCATCGCCATTTGAGCATACTGATCGGCCGTGATTCCGAGAAGGTCTTCGACTGCCCGGGAAACACTGGTCACACCCGTTTCGATCAACTCGTCTTCTTTGAAGAAAGAAGCATCGGCCGTCTGTCTGGTCTCACCTTCTCCCCGCAGCTTCGGCCGGGTGTACTCCGGGTTACGGATGATCCGGTAACGCTTGCCCTTGAAATCAAACGTCAGCTCGACTTCAGTTTTGGTGTCCGGTCGGGCGTACTGAGAACGAAAACTCCGGACCTCACGGGTGCCGCCGCTGGGCTGACCGTAGAGAGCAAACATAATGGCATCAAAAATAGTCGTCTTGCCCGAACCGGTATCACCGGTGATCAAAAAGATCCCCTGATCTTCCAGTTGAGTAAAGTCGAGCTGTTCTGTTTCGGCATACGGCCCAAAGGCACTGATCTTGAGATGGATCGGTTTCATATTTCTTCCCCAATGGTTTGCAACAGGTCCATGACATAGTCGGTTTGTTCGTCTGTCAACGACCGATTGTTTTGCTGATGATAGAAGTCCTGAAACAACTCAAGCGGACTCTTGTGATGGACTTCTTGTGAGGTCTGAAAAGCCTGTCCCGCTTTGGTGCGCTGATTATCATAGTTAAGCTTCATCAGATTGGGATAAATCGCCCTGCACTTAGCCATAACGTCGGGTATTTCAAATTCATCAGTCAGGGTGATCTGAACATAATCCTGCTGATTGCCGACCTGAAATATTTCCGGTTGCGTGATCATCTCAAACGGTCCCCGGACCACTCGCATATCGCGCAGCGGTTGTAATGGTAACAGCTCTGTCTCGATTGTATGATCGGATGATATCGTGATCAAGGGGACCGATTTAACGTGTCCGGCCTCACTGAAAGAATATTTCAAAGGAGAACCCGGATAGCGGATCGATTCCCGGCCGACGGTCTGCGGTCCATGAAGATGGCCCAGAACGACCAGGTCAAAATTAGTGAAATGATCCGCGCGCACCTGATCGATACCACCGATCAAAATGTCATCGGAATCAAATGTTTTGGCTCCGGTGATAAATTGATGAGCTACCAGCAGATTGAACCGATCAGAATTCAGGTTGATTTGGGATACGATTTGAGCGATGGCCTCATCATAACCGGACACGTCCGATTCCGGCCAGACCGACCGGACCTGGACGGGTTTAGTAAACGGTAGCAGATAGATGTCGGCTGTCACCTCACCCACCTGCCAGGTAATCGGTTCGATCGGTTGTCGGAATGATTCGGCAATAAAGATATGGTTGGAAGAAAAGATCCTGGATCCAAATGACAGTCGATCAGCCGAATCATGATTACCTGAAATCATAAACAAACGGATATCCCGCTGAGCGATCCGACAGATGAAATTGTCCAACAGTCTGACCGCTTCGGCTGAAGGTGCCGATTTATCATAGACATCCCCAGCGATCACCACACCATCCGGTCTGTGCCGATCCATCGATTCGATTATTTGATCCAATATAAATGCCTGATCTTCGATCAGAGAGAACTCATTGACTTTTTTCCCCAGATGCAGATCAGCTAATAACATCAGTTTCATAAATCACCTCTACTTCTATTCTACCTGATGAAACCGATATACACAGGGTGAAAAGACAAATTCCAGTCCGATAACCCGATTCCGTTAGTCCGTCGCCGGCTCGGGTAAGAATCTACAAACACTATGAAAGGATGAGCCATGGAAGAAAAAAAAGACGTTTGCACCACACTGCCCGATTCCGAAAAATGCTACGACACGCAAACACCGGTGGCAGATTACGGTAAATCCTACAAAGAACAGTTAAAGGAAACAAAGGGCCCGTCTCAGGAAGAATTTTCCAATGTGTTGTACGGCGATAAAACACAAGCCGACTATAAACATGATCACATCGAAGAGAACCCGCTGGATAAAGCCGGCGATGTCAATACGTATCAGGCCGGGTTTGCCCGCAACCAACAAGCGACCGACTATATCAACAAAAAGGCGAACCAGCAAGGCTACACCGATATACCGGAAGACGAAGAAATCGATCAATACAACAAAGGCAGACTCTAGGAAGTCTGCCTTTGGCTTAAGGATGTTTGATTTCAGTTAGACCAGAGCTTGAGCAATGCTGTTCATCTCTTCGAGGTTTTCCGGGAGTGGATTCCAGTTGACCCGGACTTCCGGTTCGACCACTTCAAAACCGGCTTCTGTCAGTTTTTCGCGTAATATTTTATTGCTTTCACCACTCCAGCCATAACAGCCGAATACAGCGGCTTTTTTGTTTTTCATCTTGAGTTCTTTCAGGAAATACAACCAGCCGGCCACACTCGATAGAATATCATTGCCCATGGTGGGTGATCCAACAGCGATCGCGCGTGACTTAAAGACTTCTGTCATGATATCGTTCTTATCCGTGTGTGAGATATTGTATATCTTGACCACGGTATCCGGTGACAGTTTGGCGATGTCCTGAGCCAGACGATGGGCTAATTTTTTCGTGCCATCCCACATCGTGTCATAGACGATAGTGATCTGGTCTTCTTGATAACTGTCGCTCCATTCAACATACTTTTCAATAATCTGTACCGGATTGTCGCGCCAAATCACGCCGTGACTGGGAGCGATCATATCGATCGTCAGGTTCATTCCGATGACTTCCTGCAGCTTGCGCTTGGCGATCGGTGCAAACGGGGTCAATATATTAGCATAGTATTTGATCGCTTCTTCAAACAAAGTACACTGATCAGCCTTGTCATTGAATAATTCACCGACAGCGAAGTGTTGCCCGAACGCATCATTCGAGAACAAAATATTGTCTTCGGTCAGGTAGCTGGCCATTGAGTCGGGCCAGTGAAGCATCGGCATCTCAACAAATACCAGGGCTTTTCCGTTTCCAACATCAAAAGTGTCTCCGGTTTTGACGACATTGTAGTTCCATTCCGGGTGATGGAATTGTCCCACCAGACTCTTAACTCCATTGGCAGTACAATAGATCGGCAGATCGGGGCGACGTTTCATCAGCTCGACCAGTGATCCGGAGTGGTCGACTTCACCGTGTTGAACGATAATGGCGTCGAGTTCATCCAGGTCGATCTCTTTGGCCAGGTTTTCCATAAACTCGTTTTTATGAGGGGACCAGACAGTGTCGACCAGAACGGTCTTTTCTTCTTGAATTAAGTAAGCGTTTTGTGATGAGCCGTTGTTGATCGAATAATCATCACCGTGAAAAGTCTTCAGTTCCCAGTCGATCTTGCCCAGCCAATATACATTGTTTTTCAGGTGTACCTTCATTTCAGCTCCTTTATCGTTTAAGAATAATTGATAGTATCATTATACCCTTAAGTTTTGCCTAATTCGGTAACAAAAGTTACTGAATTTAAATATTTTTACGGAAAACAGGCATTATCGGATCAAATAATCCATCAAAAGCATAACAACTACTGCGAAAACAATCGACAGGGAAGTCCTTTCTCGCATGTCCTTATTGTCCTGCCTCTATTTCCTCAATCAGGCTCATTATTTTTTTGTATAACGGACTATCTTTTTCAACAAATTTTGCCGGTTCATTCTTATCCGCATCTTCGCTT
>JAAZLX010000208.1 GCA_012799095.1 Tissierellia bacterium | reverse complement strand
GAGTCGACTACCGTCGCGGTGATCGGTGATGGTGCCCTGACCGGCGGTATGGCCTATGAAGCCCTCAACCTGATCGGTGACCTAGGGCAGCGTATGTTGATCGTAGTCAACGACAATGAGATGAGCATCGCCAAAAATGTCGGGGCGCTCAATCGATCGCTGACCAATCTGCGGACTTATCGCGGATATACCGGCCTCAAGCGGAATTTAAAAAAAATTACTTCCCGCGGAGCGCTGGAGCATATGGCTTCATTTAAGACCTCGATCCGTCATATGGTCTTGCCGACTTCGTTATTTGAAAGTTTAGGAGCCAGGTACTATGGACCGGTCGACGGCCACAACCTGGATGAACTGATCCCTCTGCTGCGAAGATTGAAAGCTTTCAACGGCCCAATGGTACTTCATACCGTCACTGTCAAAGGCAAAGGCTATACCCAGGCGGAAGTCGAACCCGAATTCTATCACGGGGTCGGTAGTTTTAAGATCGAGCCGGGAATGAGCAATCATACCAAAGAAGATTATTCCGCCTTTTTTGGCAAGACATTATTAGCCATGGCTAAAGACGATCCCCGTATCACTGCCATCAGTGCTGCCATGCCGGGCGGAACCGGTCTGGCTGAATTTGCCGAAAAGCTGCCGGAACAGTTTCTCGATGTCGGGATCGCCGAAGAGAATGCAGTCACCATGGCGGCTGCCCTGGCCCTGCAGGGACTAAAACCGTACGTCACGATCTATTCGACCTTTCTACAACGGGCGTTTGATCAGTTGATCCACGATGTCGCACTCCAGCAGGCCAATGTCGTCTTCTGCATTGACCGCAGCGGACTGGTCGGGGCTGATGGCGAAACTCATCAGGGGGTGTTTGATACCGGCTATCTGTCACTGGTACCGGGGTTGCATGTCTTTTCACCTAAGGATCGATTTGAATTCAAACGCATCCTGGAATTGTCGCGCCATTTTTCCGGCCCGATGGCCATCAAATACCCGCGTGATGCCGCGATCGATATCAATCAGGATGATTCCGACCTCTACCTGCCGGAGCGGATCGGACAGGGTAGTAAGATCCTGCTGGTCGGCTATGGCCGTATGGTCAGGATCCTGGACCAGGTGAAACAGCGTCTGCCATTTGAGGTCGATCTATTGAATCACCGCATGGTACTGCCGATACGGCATGATGTTCTGGATGAGATCTTTGCTGAATACGATCAGATCTATGTCTACGAAGAGTCGGTCTACTACGGCTCACTGGCGGAAAAACTGAAGGCAGTCTATCCGGAGATCGAAGTCAAGACCCTGCCTATGACCTTTATCAAACAAGGTTTGATCCCGGATATTCTTGAAGCTTATGGTCTGGGACCGAATGCAATCGTGCATGATCTGATGAAGCGGCATGGCTAAGCGGCTCGACGTCCGACTGGTCGAACTGCAAATGGCTTCCAGCCGTCACCGTGCATTGGGGCTGATCCTGGCAGGGCAGGTGACCGTCAATCAAAAGGCGGCGACGAAAGCAGGCCTGATGGTATCAGACGACGATCAGATCGAAGTTCTGCAAACAGACCACTACGTCAGCCGGGGAGCTCATAAACTTCTCAAAGCGATCGAAGACTATGACATCGATCTGACCGATAAAGTCTGTCTCGACATCGGGGCTTCGACCGGAGGGTTTACTCAGGTGATGTTGGAAGCCGGTGCCCGCCGGGTCTATTCGGTCGATGTCGGCTACGGTCAGTTCGATTATTCGTTGCGCCGGGATGACCGAGTTGTAGTGCTGGAGCGGCAGAATGCCCGTTACCTCGATCATGACATCATCCCCGAAGCGATCGATTTTTTTAGTATGGATGTGTCCTTTATTTCTGTCAGGCTGTTACTGCCTGTGATACAGAAGCTGCTGGCTGACAAGGCCCGTGGCGTTGTCCTGATCAAGCCCCAATTTGAAGCCGGACGCGATCAGGTCGGCAAGGGTGTGATCAACGATCCCGGGATCCATCAACAAGTGATCGAACGAATTTTGGAATTCATTACTGATATGAACCTAAGCCCGCTGGCTTTGGGGTATTCTCCCATCAAGGGACCCAAAGGCAACCGGGAATTCTTACTATATTTGACCAATGTCTCAACCAAACAGCCGCTCGACGTTGCGGCGGTCGTAGCTGAGGCTCACCGGGAGTTATAATGCTGCTTGAGCTCAATTTGCGCAATTTCATTCTGATTGAAGATATTCAACTGGCCTTCTCTGAAGGCCTAAATATCGTGACCGGTGAGACCGGAGCCGGAAAATCGATCATTTTGGAAGGCTTGCGCATCTGCCTGGGCAACCGGACATCAAAGGACTACCTGCGCAACCCGGAGGAGAAGGCCACGTTTGAAATGATCTTTGCCACCCCGGACGACCTGTTTGCCATCACCCGGGAAATCTTTCCCAGCGGACGGGCGATCTCACGTTTAAACGGTGACATCGTCAATGTCGAACAGATCCAGTCGGCGATCGGTCCTTACCTTGACATCTACGGCCAACGGGACCATTTCTATTTATTGGACCCAAATCATCAACAGGACGTCATCGATTCGTTTGATCCTGACACGGTAGAGCTGCATCAGGCCATCAACCATACGGTGACAGCGTATCATCGCATCGATCGAGAACTCGAGGAACTGATCGCACTATCATCTGCCGACATTACGCGGGAAAAGGAGATCGTCCGTGAGTTGAGCGCTTTGGCGATCGATGTCGAGGCCGATCGAGAAAAAGAGGAATTGTTTTCCCGTCTGAGTCATATGTCGGATATCGTGTCCGGTCTGACCGAAGCCTCTGATTTACTCGATTCCGGGGTGCTTCATCAGCTGGACCGAGTGATACGAACTGTTTCCCAACTGGAAGGGTTTGATCCGGTGTATGCCGGATTGACCGAGCGGCTTGACAGCAGCCGGCTCGAGCTGCAGGACATCCATGCCAGCCTGAGACAACGCCGCCACGCCCTCGAGCTTGATGAGTCGGAACTCGAAGCACTCAATACCCGTATCAGCTTGTTGCATTCGGCCCGTAAAATCTATCAGCGCGATCTGGAACAACTGGTCGACTATCAGCGAGAACTGGAAGAAAAGATTGCCCGGTTTGATTCATCTCAACAGACCAGACAACAGCTGGAACAACAAAAAGTCGAACTGATAGCGATCTATGAGGACCAATCGGATGAATTACGACAACACCGGTCCAAGTTGTTTGAGCGCTTAAAAACCGGACT
>JAAZLX010000207.1 GCA_012799095.1 Tissierellia bacterium | reverse complement strand
GGGCAATATGTGTGACCTGCGTTGCTTTTCCTCGATTTACAATCACGGTCAACAAGTGATAATGTTGGACGCGAACATCATTCATTGATTTTGTCCTTTCTGGCTCTGATTTTAAATAATAATCCGAGTAATTGCAAAGCAATCAGCGGCATCATAGCTACCATGGCAATGATCCCAAACCCGTCAGCCATGACACTGGCATGTTCAATTGCCGTGGCGACCCCGTGAGCAAATGACAGAATGAAAGTCGCTGTCATCGGTCCGCTGGCAACACCTCCGGCATCAAATGCTACTCCGACAAACAACGGTGGTGATATTATCGTCAACACCATAGCAATCAAATATCCCGGTAAAAGAAAGTGCCATAAGTGCAACCAGGGCACCATGATCCGTAATACACTGAGCATGACCGCCAGGCCTATGGCCAATCCAAGGGCGACGACAACACTGCTTCGCGATACATATCCACTGGTGACATCTTCTACCTGGTGAGTCAGCACATAGACGGCCGGTTCGGCAAGAACCGTTACAATACCAATAAGAAAGCTGATCGTCAATACCAGGGTGGCATCAAATGATGCCAGCTTATAGCCAACAATGGTGCCGACCTCCATGAAGCCGGCATGAACACCCAGCATAAAAATCGTCAAGCCGATCAGTGTCAATACAACGCCGGAAGTGATTCGGCGGATCAGGCGACGGGATAATTTCAAAGCAAAAAAGTTGGTAATGTAAAATATCAAAACGATCGGAGCCAGGGCAACCACACTTTCCAGTGCCACTTTCCAAAAATCGGCTAAGAATGGACCGAATACCGTACCAGTGACTGTTGTAGCAACATGAAGTTCGCCGGACACTTCGTCAACTCCTGAGATGACTCCCATCACCAGTACCGATAGAATAGCACCGGCAGATGCAATTCCTAACAGACCGAAACTGTCCTCTTCTGATGACTTACTGTCCTTTTTCAGGCCAGACACACCATACGCAATAGCCAGGATAAAAGGGACTGTTAAAGCACCTGTCGTCGCTCCCGAAGCATCAAATGCTATCGCCAGAAATTCTGGTGCACTGAGAGCGCCAAACACCAGGATCATCAGGTAAGCCAATATTAGAAATCGCTTGATTTTAATATTATATACGATCCGAAGCAGTCCCAACATCACCAGCAGCGCTACCCCGGTCGATACCACCAAAACGATCATCGGACGGGATAACATACCTGACGTAACTAATGATACCTGGTTGGCCAAGATATGTAGGTCGGGTTCGGCTACAGAAACAAAGAAACCTAAGAGCAATCCGCCAAGGCTCAATATGACAAGCTTATTTGATTTGGCAATAAAAATTCCTAGTTCGCGTCCAATACGGCTTAACCCGAGATCGATCCCAAGCAAAAACAAAGTCAACCCGATGATGATCAGGATTGCTCCGACATAAAAACGGCCGATGATGATTCCTTCGAGTGGAATTAAAAACAGATGAAGTAACGTCACGATGACAACGATCGGGCTGACTGCAAACAATACTTCTTTAAATTTCGTATTTAGTACATTCATGCATCATCCTTACGGTGTTTCTGTTAGTGTCTTTCCAACGACAATAATTTTTGGTCGATCAATGACAAGGCAATTTCCAAAGCCCTGACACGGTTTGTCAACAGACTGTGCTGTGAACTGCCGGGTTTTAATTTTGGTTCTACTTTATACAATTTACTTAATAGCGATTTTATCTGTCGCTCTGCCTCCAGCAGTTCATTTCTGGAATAGGCTTGCATATTGGCACCTCAGTAAAATAGTTCAAACAAACTGATTTGATCAAAGTTGTTTAATAGAGTTCACTTATGATGTAACTTTATATTTCTACCCAGGATAGTTGATGGTTAAGACTGCAATCGTCTTTATCTGATATTTGTCCGATATTCCACCACCATTTGGCGGGCCAATTGACCGGCCTGGGTCTGATCCAACTGTTGAAGCAGTTTGTTTACATCCCCGGTCGATAAAACAAGCAACTGCTGCGTTTCTTTCAAAATATTCCACAAGTCGTGAATCTCAGGCGACATGTCATGCCGACCTAATTCCCATTTCATCTCCCAAATCAATTGGTCGACTTTTCCCCGCTCTGGTATAAACAGAGTCTTAGGTAACACACTGTCACGTAACTTAGGCCGAACCATCTGACTATTTGATAGAGACATCCCGACACTGTGATACAATTCATCAAACCGGTTGCCCAGTCGAACTATATAATCATAAACCAAACCTTCCGGTTTGATCATTGGATTATCTTGCAGAAATTGCACAAGTGGTCTGAGTGGATCGAGCCCGACCATTGGTGAACCGGTAAGTCTGATCTGATGATCCGATCCCAAGTCGATCACCCCGGACCGGTGGAGGGTCCCGAGGGCACACGCCAATAGACCGATCGATTTAAGTGATTTATCCAGGATAGAAAATTCACCTTGTGTGTTCAGTGTCAATAGCAGGTATTTTTCGGCGATATTCATCATTCCCCCTATTCAGGACATCGCGCTAAATTGGCTGGCCCTTCTTCAACAATAGCAATGGCTCTGACCGGAGAACCGTCCCCCTGTCTTATCTTCAAAGGCAACCCGATGAAAAGAAATGTGCGACCCTTTGGAATCAGGTCCAGGTTAATGAGATTGGTATAGGTGATAATGTCTTCTCCCAATAAAGCTCTCTCAAGTTCTTCGCTCAGATTACCACCGACAAAACCGGGTCGAGATTTGACGATCCGCTCAAAGACATCGATACCGATCGGTGTGATAAAAAACAATCCCACCTCCTCCGGCCAATCATCATCTAATGCGACCACAGCCGCCCGGCCCATGAAACGCTCAATTGCAATATCATCAAGGCTCCCTTTTGTCTGGTGCATGTGTGAAAAGGCATCGACATGCGTTCCGGTATGTGAGCCCATACTGATTTTTCTCAGCTCCCAACCCTTCGTAGCATGGTTATGAACACGATCGATATCAACATCCGGGTCTCCGGGATACGTTTCCATCCCGGAATAGATCGCAGCCGAGAGATCGATCACTCGGGTGCCGTTACTTATTTCCCCTACTATTCGGTTCGATTTACCTTGATTTGTTGTTGTTTTCATTTGCTGATCCTAACAGTGATACTGTCCAGCGTAAACGCTGCCAGTTATCTCTTTGTGTATTAATGTCAAAAATACCGACCTGTTTGACCATACAGATAATTAACTCCTCTATAGATACAATAACATTGAAATCGCTTATCCCGCGTTTTATAATATGACAAAAGACAGTCCAACGTCTTACCAAACTAATTCTATCAAGGATTGAAAGATGTTACAGATCAAACTTAACTCATCATTTTTCGTCATAGTCTTGATCATCAGCCTTGTTTTTATCTCCAGCTGCGCCTCAACTGCAACGCTACCTCCGACCTCAGAATCATCACAGGAGGAAATGGTTGATCCCGCAATAAGTGATGACACACCTGCTCTTGAAGAACCGACTGAAAACCCAAATCCTGATCAACCAATCATTTTTGAAGATCCGGTGTTGTATCAGCTGTTGACCAGTGAATTAGGCAAAGATGAAATTTATCCGGCCGATTTGGCAGAATTCACCAGCTTCGGTCTGATGGCAGATGAATTCATCTTTCTGGCCACCGCCGGTGAGGAACAGAAAACCGTGATCCACTTCAATGATGATGCTTTTGAATATGACGGGGTGCGATACGAAGGCTTTGGAACGATCAAATCATTGGCTGATCTCAAGCATTTTCCCGCTCTTGACAAGCTGTATATCACACTTCAGCCGGAAATCGATTATCAGACTGTTCCGGCAGAAATCGCCCGCCAGGTACGGGTAATGCTTATTTATCAAAGTCAAATCGAAGATATTTCTTTCGTCAGGGATTATGAAAATCTGATCGTTCTGACACTCAACACCAATCGTATTACCGATATCAGTCCGGTGGAAGGAAACACCAAGCTCCTTTGGCTAAGCCTTAATTGGAATAATATCGTTGACCTGTCCCCGGTCGCCTCGTTGACCAGTTTAAAATCAATTTCCGCCTTTGGGAATCAAATCAGTGATTTGACCCCACTGTCCGGATTGACTAAGCTAGAGGAAATTGAATTTTACAGTAATCAGATCAAAGACATTTCACCCCTCAAAGAAATCAAAAGCTTAAAGGTTGTCGAACTGGTCAATAACCAGATAGAAGATGTCAGTCCTCTGAGCGAATTTGAATCATTTGAATCACTTTGGCTGACTGGTAACCCGATCACAAACATCGAACTGCTGTCGCATATCGCAAATCTTGAATATTGATCTACATTTGTCCCGGCTTGAAATGGAGAAGAGTAATCCGCGCGTAACACGGATTACTCTTTGTTTTTAAAATGTACAGTTATTATGTGATCGAATCGATCAAATCTAGCATTTCTTGATTTTCCGGGATATCTTTCATCGAATGTCCGTAATGAACGTAGCGTAACACACCATTCTTGTCGACCAACATCTGGGCCGGCATTCGGCCCAGTTTGAACAGGTTGACTTCCTGCCCATATAATTTCAAAACGGAATTCTTGTCGTCAGGAAGACCATGGAATTGAAGCTGATGTTCTTGCCAATAACTCTCGAACTTGTCAGCTTTTTCCGGTCCAATAGCAACGATTTCAGTATCTCTTTGTAGGAATTCATTATAGTCCTGATGCAACTGCATCATATGCTTTTGGCAAAACGGTCAGACAAATCCCCGGTTCAGAACAATTAATACATTGCTCTTTCCCTTATAATCTGACAATTTAAATGTTTCACCATTGAACTCTTTGAGTTCAAAATCTGGTGCTTTGAGATCGACTTTCACACTGGCCATATTGTTTCTTTCTTTTCTTGGAATATTACATAATTTATTTATGGCAACTATATATTTATACCCAACATCCAAGGCTTACGACTTCCTGAATGAATAAATATTTACTCTCCCAACAACGGCAAAATATCCCGTATGAATTCGTCCACCCTGCTCTGGATCTGTTCCATCAGCTCCTGATCACGGTTGAAATCCGGCTGTTCGACCAGGCAATATTCAACAATCGAGTCGACTCCGGGACTGACTTGAGACAGCTGATACTTTTCCAGCTTCGTTTGCTTAAGTTGCCCGATGTACTCTGCCTGGACTCTCCTGTTACCACCGGCCAACCAGGCTTCAAATTTGTTTTGTTCATGTAAGTAAACGATCGCAATCTTAAGGTTCTTCTTTTTCAAAGCTTCCGGTACCAGGGCAAAGTACGTCATATCCATGTAGCCAAAGTAGACTGCGCTTAAACTGTATTCGGGATGAGTTTTTCCAATCGTTTTGCGTAAGCCTGACATAAATGTCATGATACCTTTAAAGGCTTGTTGGATCTGACCTTTTTGGAG
>JAAZLX010000206.1 GCA_012799095.1 Tissierellia bacterium | reverse complement strand
CCCGGGCGGTGTTTCTCTCCAGCACACGCTCCACTCTGCCTTCCGCCTTGCCATATTCATTGAATGGCTTGGTCAGACACACCAGTACCTTGTCACCGTTCATCGCCCCGTTGATCAGGGGTGCCGGAACAAACACATCAGGCTGTGACACGTCTTCGAACACAAAAAATCCAAAGCCCCGTTCATGGACCTGGATCATCCCGACATGACAGCCTGATTCACTAAGCAGCTCGTAGCGCTGTTTTTTTGTGATGCGGACATAGCCGCCCTCGACCAATTCCGTTAATGTCTGATCAAGTTCTTCTCCCCGGGATTCATCCAGATTCAGAAAATTCAGAATGTCGCCCCGGGTCAGCGCTTTGTGACGCCGATTCAATAGATTACATATTTCTTGTCTCATAATTTTACCTCTGATGATGATATACCCTTAGGTAATCGATTCAATAAAAAAAGTCATGCCGCAGCATGACTTTTCAACCAATTTAGACGAACAATGATGCGAATACCAGCGACACGATCGTCATCAACTTGATCAGAATATTGATCGACGGTCCTGAGGTATCTTTGAACGGGTCACCGACGGTGTCACCGACAACACTGGCATGGTGGGCAACTGACCCCTTGCCTCCAAAATGGCCTTCTTCAATATATTTCTTGGCATTGTCCCAGGCACCACCGGCATTGGCCATAAAGATCGCCATCAAGACACCGGTCACGAGGGCTCCGGCTAACATCCCACCCAGTGCGGCCGGTCCCAACAGCAGACCCATCGCCAGCGGACTGGCCACAGCCAGAATACCGGGAACGATCATTTCACGAAGTGCGGCAGCTGTCGAAATATCGACACAACGGGCATAGTCAGGGGTTGCAGTCCCTTCCATGATGCCGGGAATGTCTCTGAATTGACGACGAACTTCTTCGATCATATCATTGGCGGCTTTACCGACGCTCTTCATGGTAAAGGCCGAGAACAGGAATGGCAGCATAGCGCCGATAAACAGACCGATCATAACTTCAGTCGATAAAATATCGATCGACGTCAGTTCGACCGCAGCTGAAAAGCTGGCAAACAAGCCCAAGGCTGTTAAAGCAGCCGAACCAATGGCAAATCCTTTACCGATCGCAGCGGTCGTATTACCGACTGAGTCCAGTTTGTCAGTGATTTCACGGACGTTTTTCGGCAGTTCAGCCATTTCAGCGATCCCACCGGCATTGTCAGCGATCGGTCCATAGGCATCGACCGCTATCGTGATACCGACCGTTGAGAGCATGCCCAGTCCGGCTAAGGCGATACCGAACAGACCGGCAAAGTGGAAGCTGACAAAAATAGCTAATGAAATAAACAGGATCGGAACCGCAGTCGACATCATACCGACTGACAGTCCGGAGATGATCGTGGTCGCTGCACCGGTCAGTGATTGTTCAGCAATCTGTTTTACCGGCTTATAATCAGCTGAAGTAAAGTATTCTGTTATTTGTCCGATCGCAACACCGCAGAGCAATCCGGCTGTGATAGCAATGGCGGCATTGAAATCGCCAAAATACTGGTTCGACAGATAGAAGGCTGCTGCAACCGTTAGGATACTCGATACATAAGTAGCATTTTTTAAGGCAGCGTGAGGATTAGAGTCTTCTTTGGCACGAACAAACAATGTACCAATGATTGAAGCCAAAATACCCAGGCTGGCCAAAATGAATGAGAACATAATTCCGGCTTCACCAAACAACAGACCACCGAGTGTGATCGAGGCTATGATACTGCCGACATAGGATTCGAACAGGTCAGCACCCATACCGGCAACGTCACCTACGTTGTCACCGACATTGTCAGCAATGACAGCCGGGTTACGTGGGTCGTCTTCCGGGATCCCGGCTTCCACTTTACCGACCAAATCAGCCCCGACATCGGCTGCCTTGGTGTAGATTCCGCCTCCGACACGGGCAAACAGAGCAATACTGGAAGCACCCAGACTAAAGCCTGTCACAACACCGATGTCATTGGAAATAAGATAAGTGATATAGACACCAAGCAAACCAAACCCAACCACACACATACCCATGACCGCCCCACCGCTGAAAGCAACGTTCAAAGCCTTGTTCATACCACTGGTCCGGGCAGCGTTAGTCGTCCGGACATTGGCCATGGTGGAAACCCGCATGCCTACATAGCCGGCCAATGCTGAAAGCAACGTTCCGAAAATGAATGCGATGGCGGTGTATAGGTTAAGTCCAATAAAAATAATAACGGCCATTGCGACCGCAAAAATACCAATTGAGCGATATTCCCGGCTAATGAAAGCCATAGCCCCTTTTTGAATGAATCCGGCGATCTCCTGCATTCTCTCATTGCCCGGTTCGACCGGTTTGATCCGAGCCACAACAAGATAGACAGTAAACACCAGGGCCAACACTCCGACGATAATCGGCAAATAGTCCAACATCAGTTTCTCCTTAACCTATAAGAATTTTTCGACTACAACCAATGCAACAGCACTGATCATAAAGACGATAGCTGCAATTTTAGTGATCCGCTCGAACATCGTATCCAGAGAGCGACCTTTTTGTTTTCCAAATAATTGTTCAGCGCCTCCGCCGATCGAACCGCTCAAGCCGGCTTGTTTGCCTGATTGCATTAAGATCGACACGATCAAGGCTAGCCCGGACACAATTAGCAGGGCAATTAAAATCCAATATATAGCGTTCATGCTCCCTCCTCTCTTGTAACATTACTATGGTAACTGAAATAGAAGCCTTTGTAAACCCAAAAGTCATCCGTTTCACGGTAGTTTTGAAGTGTATTTCACACCCTCAACACCTTGCTATATCATTGCATGATTTTAAGCATATTTTTACCAGCTCTATTATAACACTAGAAGAGGGCTCCGGTGGAGCCCTCAAGGGAATCACTTCATTATTGAACTATAATCTCGCGTTTTAGCTGGTCGTCATACCGTTCTACCAGGACTGGTTTGTCTTTGACACAAACGACAAATATGTACTCGTCAGCTAGTGGTACGTCCTTAAGAGTCTCATCCTTTAAGCGCTCCATTAGAAATGCTTCGTATGGCTGTGAGCCATCATAGGCTGAATGAGCCCGGAAGATCATCTTCTTTATCAGAAACTGGCGCAGAGACTCCAACACGGACTCGGAAGGCATCTCTCGAAAAAACACCTGAAATTCGACCTTGTCCGGCGTGATATAGAGCTCATGTCGCTCCAGATCCTCAGCCCCATAGGCTGTCTGGAAATAGCTGTCAAACCTCTCTTCTGTCAGACGATACTCATCTCCAGTCTCCATCGGATAGCTTGGTGATGTACAACTAGACAACGTTCCTCCTAATATCATGACTATTACTAGCATGAAAAGAATTAATTTTTTTCTCATGTTTCCTCCTTAGTCTGTTCCAGTGAAATAATCCGATCGAAAGCGGGGAGTAAACCAGTTGAGTGTGTTACGACTACCAGACTTTTCCCACGGTCTTTGAGTATTCGCAGAAGTTGGATAATGTTCTGAGAATTAGCCTCATCTAGGTTGCCTGTTGGCTCATCAGCTAATATTACTTGGCATGGTTTAACCATTAGCCTTGCCATTGCTAAGCGCTGCTGTTCACCTCCGCTTAAGGAATATACTTTCTGCTGATGCATGTCGATAAGCCCAACATCATTTAAAGCCGTTTCTATTGCACTAGTTTTATCTTTGGTCTGAGAATATTTCGCAGCTAATTTCATATTTTGTAAAACGGTATCATTATCTATTAGGGCGTAGTTTTGAAAAAGGTAGCCTATGTCCTCTCGCAATATTTTCATGGCTTTTAAACTATTTAGCCTAACATTCTCATGCCCAAAATGGATTGTCTTCCCGCGTGTTGGCTGAAGCAATAAGCCCAAGATATTTAGCACTGTACTTTTCCCTACGCCGCTTGGACCAGTAATCGCAACCATTTCGTTGTTTGATATGGTCATTGTAAAGTCAGTTAACACTTTTTTTGAATTAAACTGCATGTCTATTTTTTCCAGAGTTATCAGATCCATATTCTTACTCCCTCATCGTTAGATTCTTCAAGGTTTTACGACTGTAATAAAAATGACTCGATCCGAAAAAAACGATATCAAGAATGAGGATAAAGCCATATACTTGTGCAATCTGGTTGGTATTAAAAATCGGAGTAGTTCGTACCATTATCGTTACCATCAGTATACTAATAAGGATATTAAGCAATAAGATAAAGGATGCGCTTGCCCAATAAGGTCGTCCAAAGAGATATGATACCGTAATTCGACGAGCTAACCATTCATAGACGATGATATTTGAGAACAAGCTATAGAAAATCAAGGCAAAAACAACTGACCCGATTTCAACTAATGTTGTACGTATTGTCGAATCATAAACAGATGATACTCTTTTGAAATAATCACTGAATGTGATCCATTTCAGGTTCTCGGAAAAAGGCACTACCGAAACGGTCTGAAGCAGTTCTCGCCGTTGTTCCTCGCTGATCCCCACGAATTTCATTTGATCAAAATTAATCGGAATCGTATTGGAGTTAACGACTAATACGAACCGGTCACCTTCATGTTCAAGAGACCTGTCGAATATATAAGGTGTAATTGGAATATTTTTCTCCAAGACGATAGGTTCAATCGGCTCTATTTCAGATAATGGTACTATTCCATCCGGTTCAAATCGTTTCACCACGGTAGACAGGTAATTACTCAAAGAGGGTTCTGTCTTTAGAAAATCTCTGGTTGGTTGTCGATCTTCAGACATTAATACCATTTTGCTTTCATTGGTTGGTGCTAATAGATTTCCCGCCAGATCTTTTAGTTGATTTATTTGAACGAAATTTCCATTGACCCTCATTTCGATGGCCTTGGTTTTCTCATTACCTAATATATCTGACACAGAAGATATAACTACCGGATAGTCATCCCTGATCAGATCATAAAAATATTTATACCACGATAACGTGTTCCCATCACCTTTGGATTGTTGCCGTTCCCCGGCATAATCATAGTCGGCTAAATTAATACCGACTAAGTCAGAATCAAGTAACCAGACATCCTCATACTGGCTTAACATTTCGCTTCGATAGGTGTAATAATCAACGACCTCGCTAAATCGGTAAAAATGATAAATCAATAGTGGGACGCTTAGCGCCAAGACAAATACTTTTAAACCAATTGTTAAAATTCCCATGAGGGATTGATTTCTCTCATGCTTCAACACATTAATTGGGGAGTGAAATCTTATATCTAACAGCAAAAAGGCACATAATAAAGCCTGAACAAACACGAACAAAAACAGTAATGGTGTTAACGCCAGCAAGACGGGAGTGACACTTAACGATATATCCAAATTATGTAGTGCTAAAATAGGCAAAAATGTCAAACCTGCGATGATTAGAGTTGGTAGGACTAATTGTTGAAGCAATAGTAAATATAATGCCTTGTATTTGTAGCCTAATAGTAAGCGTATAGAATATCTTTTTCTACGATTAAGATAAACGAGTAGCATGGCTGCAAGTGAAGTGCTGATCATCAATATTTGAGGAGATCTAATCCCATTCTTCAATGTAATGAGATACCTTGCTACAAAATCAACTCCATAGAATACATTATCCTTTTCCATTTGAAGCAGGTTGAAGCTTAGTCCAGTGTCAGTCAGAATATGGGACAAGAACTTCTCAGTTTTTTCAGGTGTTGAATCAAGCAGATATAATTCACCTTCACGAAGTGAGCCTTCATAATTAACTAATGCGCCTAAATATGTTGGATTTGATTTCGATACCAATTCCAACTTCCCATGGATATAGTTCGGATCATAATCCGAGGAGTAGAACAAGGGAGTATGATTAAACTCACTGACTCCAGGTTTTTCTTTAAAAGGTAGTTGCTGTAATCTCAGGTCATTCCCCATCAGATAATAAACAACAATAGCCTGTTTACTTGAAGGGACTCCGGCAGACTCTGTATTGTATGCTCTAAAAAAAAGATTAACATCGATCTCTTTGACTGCTGTAGCAAGAGAATCATAAAGCTCTCCCCTTGCTTCTTCTGCTACAAAGGGTGGTTCTAATTGTTGAAAAGTACCTATTTCATCATGTCGATAGGGTGAATGTATTTGACTATTGTCGTCAATCAGCACGCTATAAATTACTGGACTTAGTAGAATATATATTGTTATGCCTAATAATAAATAGTAGCTTTTTTTCAAAATGTCTCCTTTGGTCCATCCACAATAAATGATGAAGAAAGAATTAGTAAGTCAATTCGCTACTAATAAACGGTATCCTTTCTACATAACTGCCTCCTTCATACGCAAACACAACACAACGCACGCGATATTTACCTTTTGTGTTCACTTGGTAATTATAGTTCATTACTATTATTTGTTTAGTGGAACTATAATCTTGCCAAGATGCGATATCACTCCAAGTACCATTAGAGTTTTTTTTCTGGAGCGTCATCTCAAGATTAGCCCTGTATCCCTGCCACAGAGTAACCCTAGAGTAACAACTCATAATACCGTTACCAATATGATGAATCTCCGCTTGTGTTGTTTCTATTGCCATACTTTGGGGCGAGACAGTTAAAGCTAAGCTCGGAAGTGCAACAAAACATGTAATAAGAACTGTTATACAAAGCAGTACTCCAATGTATCTTTTCATAAAATCCTCCTATCAACTTGGCGATCTTTCATTTAAGGTAAGTTATAATGCTTACTCTGATACTTTCTTTATTCCTTCTGCTACTCTTATCGTTTCTCGTTCATTCAGGGTTGAACTGATGATAATAATTACATTGTCTTGAGACCAGGTAATGTTGTACTGTCCATATTTCGAGATGAGATTCGCTGGATAACCATTGATTATAACTTCTTTCTGGACATCTAAATTCTCGTTGTCAACATTGATTGGGTGTGTCGATGAATGTATATTTATGTTTACGTAATTATTGTCTTCACCCAAGAAGGTGTAGAATTGTCCGACACTAGCTTTATAGCTGTAATCGGTTAAAACAAAGCCACCAGGCATGTGCGTAATCTTGAAATTAGTCGGATCTGACTGGTCGGATCCGTTCAAATCCAACTGATACTGGGTAAATCCGTCAACTTCTCTCTGCAAGAGCCGCGTCGTCCACTGAGCAAAAGAAGGGAGGGTAGCGAAAATCATGAATGTTAGCAAAACTCCGAGAAGAAAGCTGGCAGCCAGTCTGGATGCGAGGAATGACATCCTGGGTTTTTTCTTTTTATTTTTATCAACCAAGGCCATGATCTTAGCATGGAATTCAGGCGGTGGCTGAAACTTTTCAGCTTCAGCTTCTACCATCAACTTTTCCGCTTCTCGACTAGCGACTCTCCAAGTCGCTTCTTTAAATAAAGCATTTTCAAAATCATTAGATACCATGACTCATTCCCTCCATAATGCTGAGTGTTTTTCTTTTGGCTCTCATCAGGTAGATTCGGACATGAGACGGATTAATATCGAGCACGTCGGCTATTTCATCATCAGTTTTCTCAAGGACATATTTTGCGATCATGAGATACTTGTAGTTGGGTGATAAGAGTTCAATCGCGTTAGACAACTCTTCGAGCGAAATATAATCCAGGACCTCTTGTTCGACAAAACTATCCGAGGAAAGGGATTCGAGAATTTCTGGTGGCAAGTCTGAGAAACTGGTATATTTACTAAACTGATTTTTTCGAATCTCATCGATTCCAGTATTTCTGACGATGCTTCCGATATAACCAGCTTGTTTGGTCTTAGGAAGCCCCTTGAAGGTTTCTATATGCTCAATCAGTTTCATCCAGGCTTTTTGGACCAGCTCCTCTGCCTGATTGTTGGCACGATAAAATTTGAAGGCTTCATAAAACATTAGCCCCGTATATTCGTGATATATCTTTTCAATCAAACGACGGTCATTGTCGTCAAGTGAATTAATCGTGAGAGCAATAATCAATCCAAATCCTCAGAGTTTTCTCTTTTTTTGAACCTTCTCAATAATATAGACGTTTGAAAGCGAAAAATGTAACACTTAAATGTTGTTATTTTTTTCCTTGATAACACTTTCCTTCTTTCTATCAGTATACTTCATAAGTGATTGGGAGTTATACCCACGAAAAAAGGGACCTTTTTTAAGTCCCTTTTAGCTAGTTCGATTATTTTTTGATATTGTAGAATGCTTTTGAGCCTTCGAAGTGTCCGGTGTCACCGAGATAGTCTTCGATGCGAAGTAGTTGATTGTACTTCTCGACTCGGTCTGTTCTGGCGGGAGCACCCGTCTTGATCTGTCCGGCATTGGTGGCTACGGCCAGGTCAGCGATGGTCGAGTCACTCGTCTCACCGGAGCGGTGTGAGATGACGGCGGTCATGCCGGCTTTTTTCGCCATTTCGATCGCATCAAGTGTCTCAGTCAAGGTTCCGATCTGATTCAGCTTGACCAGGATCGAGTTGGCGGCTTTAAGGTCAATACCTTTTTTAAGTCGCTCGGTGTTGGTTACGAACAGGTCGTCGCCTACAATCTGCACCTTCGATCCCAGGCGCTTGGTCAGCTCGACCCAGCTGTCCCAGTCGTCTTCGGCCAGGCCGTCTTCGATCGAGATGATGGGATATTTTTCGACCAGCTGCTCGTAGAAGTCGATCAGCTCATTTGTTTCCATGGTCTTGCCTTCACCGGCTAAGACGTATTTGCCATTGTCGAAGAATTCAGTAGCGGCCACATCTAGGGCTAGCTTGATATCATCGCCCGGTTTATACCCGGCAGCCTGGATGGCTTCCATGATGACCTTGAGTGCGTCTTCATTTGACTCGAGGTTTGGAGCAAACCCGCCCTCATCGCCAACGCCACCGGTCAGTCCGCGTTTTTTCAGAACTTCTTTTAGTGCGTGATAGACTTCAACGCCCATCCGCAGGCCTTCTTTGAAGCTTTCAGCGCCAACGGGCATGATCATAAATTCTTGGAAGTCGACATTATTGTCAGCGTGGGCGCCGCCGTTTAGGATGTTCATCATCGGCAGCGGTAGGCTCTTGCCATTGACTCCGCCGATGTATTGGAATAGCGGTAGGCCAAGCTCAGTGGCAGCCGCTTTAGCCGCGGCTAGCGAGACACCCAGGATGGCATTGGCTCCCAGCTTGCCCTTGTTCTTAGTCCCGTCCAGTTCGATCAGGTGTTTGTCGATACCGGTCTGATCAAAGATCGAGTAGCCCTCCAACTCTTGTGCGATGATGTTGTTGACATTATCGACGGCGGTCTGGACGCCTTTGCCTAAGTAGCGTTTTTTGTCACCATCGCGTAGCTCAACGGCTTCAAAGGCTCCGGTCGAGGCTCCGCTCGGGACCTGTGCGACGCCGATCACGCCATTGGCCGTGATGACCTCGACTTCAATCGTGGGATTGCCGCGTGAATCCAGTACTTCGCGGGCATAGACATCAAATATCGTCATTTGTTCCTCCTAATCAGGCTGTGGCCTGTCATTTCTATTGGTTGTTCCAGTCCCATCAGATCCAGGATGGTTGGTGAGAGATCAGCCAACCGGCCGCCCTCTTCGATTCCCTCTACCCCCTCGGCAATGATGATCAGGGGGACTGGGTTTGTGGTATGAGCCGTTAAGACATCACCTGTCTCAGGATCGATCATCTCCTCACAGTTGCCGTGGTCGGCCGTGATCAGGATCTGGACGCCGGCCTTCTTCAAGGCATCGACGACCTCTCCCAGACAGCCATCGACTGTCTTGATGGCCTGAATAGCCGCTTGCAATACGCCGGTATGACCTACCATATCGGGGTTCGCGAAGTTACACAGGTAGAAGTCGTGCTTCTTCTCTTCAATGGCCTGGATAAATCTCTCCTTGATCCCCACGGCGCTCATGGCCGGTTCGAGATCATAGGTGGCTACCTTAGGTGATGGGATCAAGACTCGTTCCTCTCCGCTAAATGGCTCTTCTCGTCCGCCATTAAAGAAGAAGGTGACGTGAGCATATTTTTCGGTCTCAGCGATCCGGAACTGCTTATAGTCCTGGTTCGAGAGATATTCGCCCATGGTATTGACAAAGCTTTGCGGCTCATAGATGACCTTGACGTTTTGAAACTCGGTATCATATTGGGTCAATCCGTAGTAGTCAAGCTTCATCCGTTTGACCGGAAAAGCATCAAAGGTCGGATCGGTCAACACCGTCGACATCTCTCTTGCCCTATCGGGTCGGAAGTTAAAGAACAGGACGGTGTCCCCGTCTTCGATCAAGCCCTCCGGATCGATCACTGTCGGCAAGAAGAACTCATCGGTAATGCCCCGCTCATAGCTTTCATCCATTGCTTTTGACACATCACTCGCGGTCTCGCCTTGGCCTTCAACAAGCGCCAGGTAGGCCTTTTCGACTCGTTCCCAGCGCCGATCGCGATCCATCGCGTAGTAGCGGCCTGAGACGGTGGCGATCTTTCCTAGATGATAGTCTCGCATTACTGCTTGGAGCTCCTCCAGGTAGCCTTTTCCACTATTGGGCAGGGTGTCACGACCGTCTAAGAAGGCATGGACATAAACTTTCTCAAGCCCCACCTCTTTGGCATACTTGAGCATACCCTTTAAGTGATCGATATGTGAGTGGACCCCACCATCACTTAAGAGACCCAGGAAGTGGAATTTCTTACCACTTTCCTTGGCTCCGGCGAAGGCCTGAGCAAAGGTCGGATTATTATACAGCGTGCCATCCTCTAGATCCTTATGGATCTGGGTCAGGGGCTGATAGACGACGCGGCCGGCTCCGATATTAAGGTGTCCGACTTCGGAGTTTCCCATCTGTCCCGCCGGCAAGCCGACATCCAGTCCGCTGGCGCTGATCTCACCGTAGGGATAGTTGGCTTTTAGCTCGAGGAAGTTCTCTGGATGAGCCTGGATGACAGCATTGCCCTCCGGCTCGGAGCGAACTCCCCAGCCATCAAGAATGATAAGGGCGGTTGGTTTCATTATTAGACCTCGTAATCCAAAAGCTTAAGGAAGCTCATAGGCTCTAGGCTGGCTCCGCCAACCAGTGCCCCATCGATATCCTCCATTGCCATAAGTTCTGCAATATTGTCTGGCTTGACGCTGCCGCCATAGAGGATGGTGGTTTCATCAGCAACTGTTTCATTAAATAGCTCCGCTAAGAGCCTTCGGATATGTTGGCACATATCCTGAGCGTCCTGGGCTGAGGCTGTCTTGCCGGTGCCGATGGCCCAGACTGGTTCATAGGCGATGTTTACTAGATACATATCCTCCGGCTTGACATCAGCCAGGTCAGCTCGCAGTTGATCTTCAACCACCTGGAACTGATTGCCGGCTTCGCGTTCCTCGAGCTTTTCACCACAACAAAGGATGACTTCAAACTCTTCCTTCACAGCTGCCTGGACCTTTTTATTCAACGCTTCATCGGTCTCATTAAAATATTCCCGGCGTTCGGAATGCCCGATGATCGACATATGGACATCGATTTCCTTGAGCATCTCAACGGATACTTCACCGGTATAAGCACCACTCGGTGCAAAGTGAACATTTTGAGCACAGATCTCTACCGGCGGAATGGCTACATCCGCCAATGCCGGCAGACTTAAATAAGGCGCACACAACACGACCCTGGCACGTTGTTTCGGCTCGAGATGCTGTAACTTGCTCAGAAAATCGCGGGCTTCTTGAATCGTTTTGTTCATCTTCCAATTGCCGGCTATCATTTTTCGTCGCATGCCTACTCCTTATCTGTCAGGGCTTCAATGCCCGGTAGTTTGGCACCTTCCAGCAGCTTGAGGCTGGCGCCGCCCCCGGTGGAAATATGACTCATATTTTCTGCCAGTCCAAACTGTGTAATGGCAGCGGCACTATCTCCTCCTCCGATGATCGTGGTGGCATCAAGCTTTGCCAGCGTATCGGCTACCGCCCGGGTCCCAACGGCATAATTAGGCATTTCAAACACGCCGACCGGTCCGTTCCAGACCACGGTCCTGGCATCTGCCAGGGCTTGATTGAACAGTTCGATCGATTTGGGGCCGATATCCATGCCCATCATGTCTTCGGGGATATTCTCGTCATTGGTCATAACGGCTTCGGTATTGGCGAACTCTTTACTGACAGCAAAGTCGATCGGCAGGATCAGTTCAACGCCTTTTTCTTTGGCCTGATCGATCATATTGCGGGCATAGTCAAGTTGATCAGCTTCCAGCAGGCTGGTACCGATCTCATACCCGATCGCCTTCAAGAAGGTATAGGCCATCCCGCCCGAGATGATAATCTTATCGACCTTGTCCAATAGACTGTTGATCACTTTGATCTTATCGGAAACCTTAGCACCGCCCAAAATAGCCACGAAGGGACGCTTCGGCTGTTCCAGGGCGCCGTCCAGGAAATCGAGTTCTTTCTCTACCAGGAATCCGGCGACCGACTGATCGACAAATTCAGTGATCCCGACGTTGGAAGCATGGGCCCGATGAGCAGTACCAAAGGCATCATCTACAAACACATCGGCAAAGCGGGCAAACTTACGGGCCAGCTCAGGATCGTTCTTTTCTTCACCCTCATCATAGCGGGTATTCTCAAGCAACATCACCTGCCCCGGCTTCATGTCTTCAAACGCAGCCATGACTTCATCATCGATGATGTCTTCTTTGGGAAAGAACAGGACTTCCATGTCTAGTTTTTCAGATAAGACCTTGGCTACAGGAGCTAACGAATACTCGGGATCACCGGCTTGCTTCGGTCGACCCAGGTGGGACGCCAGCACCGTTTTGGCACCGGCTTCGACCAGATATTCGATCGTAGGCAGGGCTCCGTCGATCCGGGTCACATCAGTCACTGTCCCGTGTTCGATCGGAACATTAAAATCGACCCGGACAAAAACATTTTTGCCTGCTACGACTACATCACGCAGAGTTTTCTTGTTAAGCATTACATCCTCCAAAAAAACCCGAACCAATGGTTCGGGATGTTGAATTAAAGACCTTGTTCGATCATATATTCAGCTAGATCGACCACCCGCTCAGAATATCCCCACTCATTGTCATACCAGGCAATTACTTTGACTACATTGCCGTCGATCACATCGGTCGAGAGTGCATCGACCACACCGGAGTGTTTGTCCCCGATATAGTCACTTGAGACCAGCGGTTCTTCACTATAACCCATGATGCCATTCAGTTTACCTTGCGAGGCTTCCTTCAGGGCAGCATTGACTTCTTCGACTGTGACTTCTTTGTTCAGGTTGGCCACCAGGTCGACGATCGATACCGTCGGTGTCGGCACCCGAATACTGATGCCGGTGAATTTACCTTCTAATTGAGGTAATACCAGAGCAACTGCCTTAGCAGCACCGGTGGTTGTCGGAATCAGATTGATGGCGGCCGCCCGGGCACGACGCGGATCTTTGTGCTTGGCATCGACCAGTTTTTGATCATTGGTATAGGAATGGATGGTCGTCATGATACCATTCTTGATGCCAAACTTCTCGTCCAAAACAGCGGCGATCGGGGCCAGACAATTGGTCGTACAGGATGCATTACTTACCATAAAATGTTTTTCCGGATCGTATTTATCCTGATTGACACCCATCACGATCGTGATGTCGTCGCCTTT
>JAAZLX010000028.1 GCA_012799095.1 Tissierellia bacterium | reverse complement strand
TTATATTACAGGCAAAGAATTAGACATGCTTGGTATCGTAAAAGGAAGTACGATTCAAACAAAAAACCTGGGACGCGATATTTCTCAAGTCTTCAAAACGATGATCGGTGGAGAATTGAAGGAATACAATATTATGATGAATGAAGCCAGAGCGATCGCTACCAAGAGAATGGTCGAAGAAGCAACCGAACTAGGTGCAGATGCCGTGGTGAACATCAGATACGCATCGTCAGCCATAATGCAGGGGGCAGCTGAAGTTATTGTCTATGGTACAGCGGTCAAATTCAAATAATCTGCTCATTATGAAGTGAATTTTGCTTGATCGATTCAATCTGACCCGAATGAGATCGACCGATAACTCGAACACAACGATGGAATAAAAGGAAGAACATGATAAAAATACTCCACTGTATTGCCCAGCTTCCCACCAGGACGGGCAGCGGCGTTTATTACCGCAACTTGATTGCCGAGATCGATCGTCAGACTGACTGGCAGCAAGCCGGTATTTTCGGCTTAAACAATGATCATCAAGTTGATTGGCTGGAACTGGATCAGACTTATCCGGTCTATTTCGAGAACAGTGAATTACCGTTTCCGATCGCCGGGATGAGCGATGAGATGCCTTATCGATCGACGGTCTATCATCAGATGACACCGGTAATGATTGAGCAGTGGGAAACCGCTTTTCTGAAACGATTGCACGAAGCCAAACAAAGCTTTCAGCCCGATGTTATTGTCTGTCATCACCTGTGGATGCTGGCGGCTCAGGCGTTGGAAGTTTTTCCCGATCGCCCGGTGATCGGCATATCACACGGCACGGATATTCGTCAAGCCAAACACAATCCATCGATGGTCCTACAGCATGTCGGGAGCTTGAATCCACTGGCAAAAGTCCTGGCCTTAAGTCACTCCGACAAACAGGATCTTGAGGATCTGTTTCAGATCGATCCGTCACAGATCGTAGTAACAGGTGGGGCATACGATCCATCGGTATTTTATCCTCAACGTAACAAGACCAAGCCTGTCCGGCCACGGCCTATTCGTTTGATCTATGCCGGAAAGATAGTCGACTCAAAAGGCGTCTTTGAGCTGGTGGAAGCTTATACAAATGTTCGTAAGCGGTATCCCGATCTAAGGTTAGATCTGGTTGGTCGCGAGACCGAGGAAACCATAGCAAGGATCGATCAACTCAGTGGGAATGACCCTACCATCCGATTGTTCGATGTTGAGAGTCAAATGAAACTGGCGCTTCATATGAGAAACAGCCATGTGTTTGTCTTTCCCAGCTATTATGAAGGTATGGGACTGATCGCTTTGGAGGCATTGGCTTCGGGACTTCATCTGGTGTCAAATCGATTACCGGGACTGACCGAACAATTGGGAGATGACCTGATCGATCATCCGGTGATCAGCTGGGTGGATTTGCCGCCACTGAAGAATGTCGATCAGATGGAACCGGAATTTCGAAAGGATTATGTCGACCGGTTGACACAGGCTATTTTTGAACAGGTAAAACAGGTCGAAATGCGACAGGATGATACCTCCTTCCCGCATGATATAATCCGGGAACACAGCTGGACTGGTCTGTCCGAACGGATCATCGATCAAATTTCACGTTTAGAAGTTGACCTATGACACCATTTTGAGGAGTGCGATGTATCGTATCTTTATTGCCGCCACCATAGTAGACTCTCAACGAGAAGCGCTGGTTCGTTCCCAACAAATGTTACACAAGTTGTGTCACAAAGTCGGACTGACGAAGCCGGACAATCTCCATTTGACGTTGCGCTTTATCGGAGAAGTCGATGCAAATAAACTGAAAGCTATTAAACAGGTCATGTCTGCTTTACCATTGACATCACAGGAAGATTATTGGACCCGTATCACAGGTTATGGCCGCTTTAAACGCCAAGACGGAGACCTGATTTACGCACGGATGGAGGTATCGCGACCTCTGATCGAACTGGTACGATCGATTGATGATCAATTATTGGCTGTAGATATCAAGCCGGATGGGCGTGAATGGCTACCTCATATTACGGTTGCTCGACGGGCTGTCTTTCCAAAAACCACAAATGAACTGCCAGCCGTGATCCTATCACAAGACAAAGAACCGGTGGCTGATATACAATTGATGTTGAGTGAATTCACCCGACAGGGAATGAAATATACACCTTTACTGAAAAGGTTCTCTTGAAATGATAACGGACTATCCATGATTGGATAGTCCGCTTTTTTGTAGCATAAGATTACTCACCGATGATTTTTACCAGGACCCGCTTGTTTCGTTTCCCGTCAAATTCAAAATAGAAGATCTGCTCCCAGGTCCCAAAATCCAATTGGCCATTCGTCACAGCACAGACGGATTCCCGGCCCATGATCGTCCTCTTCAAATGGGCATCGGCATTGTCTTCATATCCGTTATGAGCGTATTGACTGTATGGTTTTTCCGGAGCCAGTTTTTCTAACCATCGTTCATAGTCACTGTGCAAGCCTGATTCATGATCATTGATAAACACACTGGCTGTGATATGCATCGGGTTGATCAGGACCAGACCTTCTCGGATGCCGCTTTGATCGATAGCATCCTGAACCTGACTGGTGATGTTAATGATTCCCCGGCGTGTGGGAACACGAAAGGTCAATTCTTTGCGGTATGTTTTCATGACGTTATCTCGAGATCATCGATTTTTGCGGCCAATATAAAATCATTATCGTGCAATCCATCGATCTTATGTGTCATTAACTGCACGACCACTTTGCCCCAGGATAGAAACAGGTCGGGATGATGACCTTCCTCTTCTGCCAACCGACCAATTTGGTTGACAAGATCTAGGCCGGACTTGAAGTCTTTTAGCCGAAAGGTCTTCTCGAGCTTTTTCTGATCAACTATTTTCCAATCATTTAGATCTTTGAGATAGGCTTGAATCAGTTCCGATGATAAGGGGTCGGCTCCCACTTGACAGGGAACACAGTGTTTGTTTTTTAATGACATCTTTTCCTCCTCTTGATCTGTACATTCTTCTTTTACCCAAAACGATCATGCTACTGAGCAATTGTCATTTGATCCTGAAAGAAGAAAATGGACCGGTTTGGATAGACTGACAAATCGGGGATTGTCACAACTTTGGATTTGTGTTTATTTCAGAGGTAGAACGTAATATAATATATTATGAGGCAACAGGCATAAGGAGGTTTCACATGAGTTTACTGATAAAAAATGCCAGATTGCGTGATCAGGATCAATTACATGATATCCTGATCGAAAAAGATCGAATCGAACAGATTGCTCCCCACATTGATGCGCCGGAGGTTGAGGTGATCGATGCCCGAGGTAATCTGACCACTCCATCATTGATCGATCCTCATATCCATCTGGACAAGGTCAATATCCTCGATGTGGTTCGACCGAATGAAACCGGAACGCTCAAAGAAGCCATAGAGATCATCTGGGCCAAAAAGCAGACGTATACCGATGAAGATATTCTGACCCGGTCAGAAGATGTTGTGTTGCGGGCATTAAAGAATGGCACCTTAAATATCCGGACCCATGTCGATGTCGATACCATTGGCGGCTTGAAACCTTTGCAGGGGATCTTGAAACTAAAAGAGAAATACCGTGGACTGGTCGATATTCAGATCGTCGCTTTTCCCCAGGAAGGGATCATAAAGGATCCCGGTTGCGAAGATCTGCTATATCAGGCTATGGAATTGGGGGCTGATGTCATTGGGGGAATGCCGGCCAATGAAGCTACACCGGATGACAGTCGGGCTCATGTCAAGATCATCTTTGACATCGCTGAAAAGTATGATTGTGATGTCGATATGCACGTTGATGAAACGGATGATCCGTTCTACCGGACGCTCGAGATGGTAGCGGATGAGACCATACGCCGGGGATGGCACTCTCGGGTCACGGCCGGTCACACCTGTGCTCTGGCGGCTTACGATGATCACTATGCCGGTTATGTTATTCAAAAGCTGAGGCAAGCTCAGATCCATATGATCACCAATCCCGTCACCAATCTGATGCTCCAGGGACGAAATGACAAACAACCCATCCGGCGAGGCATCACCCGTGTCAAGGAACTGTTGGAAGCCGGTCTGCTGGTCAGCTTCGGTCAGGACTGTGTCAGTGATACCTTTTATCCCCTGGGAAGTGCTGACATGTTGCAGGTGGCCAATGTCACCGCCCATGCTGCTCAAATGAGTCTGCCAGATGAAATCAAAAAGGTCTATGACATGATCACCGGTGACGCTGCTGCAGTGATCGGTCTGGAAGACTATGGTCTGAAGGTAGGAAACAAAGCCGACCTGATCGTCCTTGATGTTGCGACAGAACGAGATGCCATTCGTCTGGCACCGGCCAGACTGTTTGTCATCAAAAACGGCCGAATCGTTGCTCAGACCCAGACAGAAACGATCTTTCATTTTTAACCATTTATCCTACTAGAAAAAAACAACAGATTGAGTATAAGAAAAAGGCCATTTGGCCTTTTTTTCATATATTCATAACATATAAACTCATGGGTATGAAATGATTACGGAGGTGCTTATGAAGATAATACTGATCGTGTTTGTATTGTTTGGTCTGCTTAGTGGATGCGCTTCGCCAGGCATTGATTATACGTCAGAAAATGAAACAGACATTTCTCAAGAAAGAGAAGAGACAACACCGAAACCGAATGAGAAGGACAGTCCGGACAATGAGTCTGATGTTGATTTACCACCGGTCGAGACAGCTCCACCTGAATCAGATTATCTCCCGGCATTCGAAGGTCAGACCCGTATCGACGGGATGAAGACGAGAGTTGAAACAGAGGTAAGCGTTTTGACTGAGGAATTGAATCAGCCGTGGGGTATTGTCACAGCCCCGGACGGACGGTTCTTTGTCACTGAGAAACAAGGTGCCCTGCGGATCGTATCGGCTTCCGGCGAAGTCAGTCCGCCGGTTAGTGGTTTTCCGGCACTCCAGACCCAAGGTCAGGGCGGATTGCTTGATCTGGCTTTGTCGCCTGACTTTCTACAGGATCGTTTGATTTATTTCACTCTGGCAGAACAGACCGATCAAGGATCAGTCACTGCCGTCGGACAGGCACGTTTGGCTGAAGATGAAACGGAATTGATAGATTTTACTGTCATCTTTCGGGCATTGCCATATTATGAGGGGTCAGCTCACTTTGGCAGTCGTCTGATATTTGCTTCAGACGGCAGTTTGTTTGTTACGACCGGAGATCGTCAATCAGATGACACTCGGATGAGAGCTCAAACATTGGACAATGGATATGGCAAGGTGCTGCACATCGACCGGACCGGCCGGGCTATCGATGACCATTTTCCTGATCAGGCTGATGCCTGGACTGAAATCTACAGCTACGGTCATCGGAACATACAGGGGATAGCGATCCATCCCGAGACCGGAGATATCTGGATCAGCGAAATGGGACCCAGAGGCGGCGATGAACTCAATCTGATCCTTCCGGGCAAGAACTATGGCTGGCCACTCGTCAGCTATGGGATCGAATATTCCGGAGCCAGGGTTCTCGAAGGGATCACTCAGCTGGAGGACACAGAGCAACCGGTCTACTACTGGGATCCTGTGGTAGCCCCCTCAGGCATGGTGTTTTATGATAGCGATGTCATTGCTGAATGGAAGAATCAACTGTTTATCGCCGGACTCCGCGGTTCTCATGTCGTCCGGTTGATGCTGGAAAACAACCGGGTGATCGGTGAAGAAAGATTGTTGCAGGACATGGGTGAGAGATATCGTGACTTGAGTGTCGGTATGGATGGAGCCTTATATGCTGTGACTGACAGCGGAAAAATGTATCGTCTGGGTCTGAAGCAATAAATCATGAACATTCTAAATGGTTCACATGGTATAATGAGCCTATTGAAAAGGAAGAGGTGACTGTGAAACAATTAGAATCATTACAAATTGGGAACAAAACGATTCGCATTCCTATCTTTCAGGGTGGAATGGGTGTCGGGGTATCGCTGTCCAATCTGGCCGGAGCAGTAGCGGCAGCCGGCGGGGTAGGCACGCTCTCAGGTGTCTATATGGGCTATCGCGAACCCGATTTTTATACCGATCCGATGACAGCCAATTTGCGCGCCATGGATGAACAGATTAAACGGGCCAGACAGTTGGCCGATGGTGGTATCCTTGCCATCAACCTAATGGTAGCAATGAATCATTATGATGATATGGTGAAGCAGGCAGTAGCTTCCGGAATCGATATGATCGTATCCGGTGCCGGTCTACCCCTCAATCTGCCCAAGCTGGTTACAGATCCCGATGTATTGCTGGTTCCGATCGTGTCATCTGCCCGAGCGGCCGGTCTGATCTGTCGCTCCTGGTTTCGCAGTAGCGGCCGTCTGCCTGACCTGGTAGTAGTGGAAGGTCCACTGGCAGGTGGTCACCTGGGTTTTTCCCCGGAGGAATTAAAGGAGGGCGTAGCGGCCACCTTGACTGACATTGTCAGCGCTGTCAAAGACAGTCTGAAAGAATGGGAGGAAAAGGCGGGACGGCCGATTCCGATCATTGCAGCCGGTGGCATCTATGACCGGAGAGATGTGTCACAAGTTCTTGAAGCCGGAGCCGACGGTGTTCAATTGGGTACCCGGTTCGTTGCAACAAAAGAATGCGATGCTGATCCGGCCTTTAAACAGGCCTATATCAAGGCAGAGCCGGATGACGTCAGGATCATTCAGAGTCCGGTCGGTATGCCGGGACGAGCCATCCGAAATGATTTTGTCAAAGCCAGTGAAACCGGTCGTATCCCGGTGACACGCTGTACCCGTTGTTTAGCACCGTGTGATCCTAAAACAACACCTTATTGTATTTCGGAAGCTCTGATGCGATCTGTCAAAGGGGAAGTCGATCAGGGACTGATCTTTTGCGGAGCCAATGCCTGGCGGATCGAACAGATTGTAACAGTTCAGGAAATCTTTGCTGAATTGACCGAAAAAAAATAAGCGCTCATGCGCTTATCATGTATTCGACTGGCCGAGCTCTTGCAGCTCGGTCTTTTTATCGTCAATGTCCTGGATGATTTGAGTAGTCAGTTGAGATATCTTTTCGGCCGGATCAGCAAAGTCAACTTGGTTAATCGCCCGGTCAGTATCTTTGGCCCGGCGGATGTTGTCAAGTCCTAAAGCGATCGCCACCTGATTTTGCCACAGCGGAATCGTGTGGGTGATGGTAGCTTGAAGCTTTTCACTTAATGTCTGTGCCGTTTGATACATCAGATCTAGTTGGGCCTCAAATTGTTCCGATATGATCTTGGTTACCTGGAGATCCTGGAGCTTCTTGGCAAACTGGTCTACTTGAGCTTCGTAATCAGACAGTATCATCCCGGACTGCGAGGTCGGGCTGGTTTGATACTTGGTTTCCATCATCGGCAATTCGAGCTTTTGGGCAGTTTCCAGACGGGTCTTGCCGGCTTGTAAATACAGCAGCAGTTCCTGTCGGGCATCCTGGTTTTGCTTTGCCATCTCCTGGTACAAACCCATATCTTTATATAATTGAAACTGGATCCTTTCCAGCTGCAGTGCCAGTGTCTTGATATCGCGCGAGGTCGCCTGATATTCACTTCGCCAATCCTCGGTCGATTTTTTGCCTAGACCAAACAAGCCTTTTCGTGGTGTGGCAAAGCGGCTTATTTTTGAAATCAGTTGATTGATGATCTCGACCGCTTCGTTGGATGCGTTGCCGGTAGCGATCTCCAGCGCCTGTCCGGAATAACTTGTGATACGACGTTGCACCGGAGCGGCGTATTGCATGATGACTGCAGAATTATTCAAATCGATTTTTTCCGCATAGCTGTTGGCTTTTTGCAGCTCCTGAGGGGAGAGATTAATCGTCATGGATATCATCACCTGCCAGGCCATCACCGCGCAACATCTGTTCCATGGCTGTGATCTCGCTGCCGATGGTCATTGAATCACGGGCATAGAGTTGGTCCAGTAACTTAGCAAAAGCACCGTTGATCAGATCAAGCGATTCACTGATCTGCTGTTTGGTGGCATCAATGTTTTCGCCCCTTACGGAATGGGCATCGGCCTCAGCATATGCTTCAACTAATTTGACTGTTGTCGGGAGATAGTAATTCATATACCGCCTGATCTCGGGCAGACGGGCCGGATTGGTCGATACGCGGCGGAATATATTGGTCGATACTTGTTCCAGATAGGCTAATTTTTCTGATACGATTGGATCGGGGATGATATTATTGGCTCTCCGGATCTGTTCGATGTACTGTTGACCTTCGATCATGATGGCTT